>DATFDN010000464.1:0-13373 GCA_035252035.1 Acetobacteraceae bacterium
TGTTGACGTTGTCGTTGTAGCTCCAGCCCTCGTTGCCGGTGTTGTAGGGCGGATCGATGAACACGCAGTCCACCCGGCCCGCGTAGAGCGGAAGCAGCGCCTTGAGCGCGTAGAGATTGTCGCCGTGGATCACCAAGTTTCCGTCCAGCCTTGCCGGACTGATGGATTTGGCGGCCTCCGGCACCAGGGGACGCACTGGCACGGCCAAGTGATGGTTGTGGACGAACTCCTTCCCCTTGAAGATCAATTCCGGTACGCGCATCCCTCCTGTTCGTGCCGCCTCTTAAATAATTTGTAACAGGAATGTCTAGCGGATTGTGGTCCGGGCGGAAAAGCCTGACCGATCCGCCCCCTCCCGCAAGATGAGGGGGAGGTCGTGCGGCTAGAGTCCCTCCTCTCGCGGGAAGGGGCTGGGGGAGGCATCAAACGGCAAGGACATTGGTCAGGGTTCGAGGCCGCTGGCACTATGCGAGAACCGCATTCACTCCCACTACCGGCCCCGCTTCGGCCATCCGGCGGTCCAAGGTGTGAAGCGCCGCTCCATGATCGGCGCAGATAGCCAGATGCAGGGCATCTCCCGCCCGCAGCCCCAGCGTGTGCTGCGCGGCAAAGCCCGCCGCCACACCGAAGATCGGCCCGCGAATCGGAAGCATCAGCAAATTGTCCGCTTGCATTCGCGCGAACGCGGCCCAAGCGGCATCTCGGTCGGCCAACCCGAGTTGCCCCATCCGGAGCTTGACCGACAGCGCGGAGGCGAACTCCGTTCGCACCCACGCGCTGATGGCGAGCGTGCCCGCTTCCTGCGCCGCCAGCCAGTCTTGAACACGTTCGGTCGCGCTCTCGTCGGTCAGCGCCGCGACCAGCAGCGACATATCCAGATAAACGATCAATACCTGTCTTCGTCGCGCATCCGGCGCACGAACTCGCCAGCCGACTCGGATTGGCGCGGCATGGCGCTAGTCACGGCGCGCAGGGCAGCCGCGTCGATCCGCGTCCGCGGAGTCTCCGCCGGAACCAGCCGCGCCACGGGCCGGCCCCGGCGTGTGATGCAAACAGACTCACCGGCTGCGGCTCGCTCCACCAGCTCGCTCAGATGCGCCTTGGCATCAGCAAGGGTAACGGTGCTATCCATCTGTTCCTGACCAATTAATTGGTCATTTAGACCCTATTCTGGGCCTATGTGTCAAGGCGCGTCCCCATTCCGCCGCCACTCCGAAGCCCTCGCCCCCTTACCGCGCGACGATCCGCGCCACGTCCCGCGCGCTACGCCCGCCGCGCTGGTCGCCCGGCACCACAAGCCGCAGCCCGCCATCGGCCATGGGATGCCCGTCCGCCGCGTTCGCGATCAGCACCTCCTTGCCTTCGAAGGCGGAATCAAGCTCACCGAGCGCAAGCGCGGCGGTGTAGCCGTCGCGCCCCGTCGCCATCAGCACCTTCGCCACGCGATCACGCGGCCTCGCCCCCAAGCCTCCCGCCTGCTCCAGCAATGTCCACAGCTCGACGCCCGAATACGTCGCCATCGTCCTTCCGTGTTCGCCCTCGAAGGACACGCGCTCCTCGGCTTGGGGGAAGTGTCCTAAGTCAGCGGCCGTGAGGCGCACTTCGTGCTCGGGACCGGCCTCGATCAGCAACGCCAAATCCGGCGTCGGCGCGGGTCTGGCGCCGAGCAGCAGCGCCGCCGCGAGCAGGGCTGGCGCGGCGAGGCGCCGCACCTACTTCGCCACCATCACGTCCGACGCCTTGATCACGGCGATCGCCTCGTCGCCCTGCTTGAGGCCAAGCTCGTCCACCGCCTCGTTGGTGATCGAGGAGGTGATCACCACGCCGTTGCCCGCATCGATCCGCACGTGCGAGGTGGTGGCGCCCTTCTGCACCGCGACCACCTTGCCCTTGATCTGGTTCCGCGCGCTGAGCTTCATGCCATCATCCTCCTGCGAACCGTGGTTACACCATGGGAGCGCGCCTCTGGCCACCCTGCCCGCGCCGCCCTATCCTTCCAGAGTAGAAGCCGCCGGGGAGCACGCATGGGCCGCACCGCCATTCCGATCGCCGCCGCGCTGGCCCTCCTCGCCCCGTTCGCCGCGCCGGTGCGAGGGCAGCAGGCCGGCCCGCCCCATGCGTTCCTGTTCGGCGCGTGGACAGGCGGCCTGGTCCCGCCGCCCTCCACGGTCACGGCGCAGGGGTGCCTGGCCCAGCCCACGGTGATCTTCACGCGGGACGTGGTCATGCGCGCCACGCTGACGGACATCTTGTACGTGCAGCGCGCGATCGAGACGGCGCGCGGCACCGGCGATGGCGTCGATATCCGCCTCGTTCCCCAGCCCAACGCGCAGGCGGCCCTCGGCGGCCTCGGACTGGGCGCGAGCGGGACAGGGTTCGGCTGTCCCGAAGCCGACCTGCTGCACGTGCAGCGCATCTCCGCCAACGAGATCAGCTTCCCCGGCTGCCGGGACTTCCCTTTCCCGCTCGTCCGCTGCCCCGCTGGCTGAGGAGGCACCCATGCCGCGCACCGTTGCCCGCCTGCTCGCCGAAAGCCTGGAGGCGCACGGGGTCGATCAGATCTATTGCGTTCCCGGCGAGAGCTACATCGGGCTGACCAACGCGCTGGTGGAGACCAACAGCGTCCGGCTGATCGTCTGCCGCCACGAAGGTGGGGCCGGGTTCATGGCGGTGGCCGACGGCCGGCTGCGGCCGCGCGCGGGCGTCTGCATGGTCTCGCGCGGCCCCGGCCTTTCCAACGCGATGGTCTCCTTGCATTCGGCCTACCACGATGCCACGCCGATGGTGATGCTGGTCGGGCAGGTGGAGCGCGCCGAGTTCGGACGGCAGGCGCTCCAGGAACAGAACTACGCGGTGCTGCTGGCCGACATCACCAAGGCGGTGATCGAGGTGAACGAGCCGGTCCAGGCGTCGGAAGCGATCGCGCGCGCCTTCCATTTGGCCGAATCCGGCACGCCCGGTCCGGTCGCCGTCGTGCTGCCCGAGGACATTTTCGAAGACACGACCGACGCGGACGTGGACCAGCCGCGCCCGCGCGCGCTGGCCGCGCCGCGCCCGCAAGACCTGGACAGGCTCGCCGAGATGCTCGACCGCGCCGAGCGGCCACTGGTCCTGGTGGGCGGCGCGCTGGTTGCCGACTCCCTGCGCGACCCGGCGGCGACCGACGCGCTCCGCCAGCTCGCCGAACGCTGGGTGCTGCCGGTCAGCCCCACGCATCGCCGCCCGCAGCTCTTCGACTCCCGCCATCCGAACTACGGCGGCTACATGGGCATCCGCGTCGCGCCCAAGCTGATCGCCGAGATGCGAAAGGCCGACCTGCTCGTGGCCCTGGGCGAGCGGATGACCGACACGGTCAGTCAATCCTACCGCTTCCCCGCCGCGCCGCAGCCCCAGCTCCCCTTCGTGCATGTCTGGCCGGACGCCGACGAGATCGGGCGGGTCTGGCGGGCCGATCTCGGGATCGCCTGCCCGCCCCACGAGGTCATCAAGGGCCTGCTCGCGCGCGCCGCGCCCGCGGACGCGGAGCGGCGGCGCGGTTGGGTCGGCGCCCTGCACGCGCTGCATCGCGCGCTGATGGAACCGCGTTGGGAGCCGGCCCCGGACGGGGTCAATTTCGCCGCCGTCGCGTGCGCGGTGAACCGGCATCTCGCGCCGGACGCGACGGTGACATCGGACGCGGGCAACTTCGGCAGCTTCATCCACCGCTATATCGACTTCCGGCCGGGGCAGGTGTTCCTCTCCTCGGTGGTCGGCGCCATGGGTTCGGGGGTGCCGATGGCTGTGGCCGCCGGGCTGCGCCGGCCGGGCCGGCAAGTGGTCGCCTTCGTCGGCGATGGCGGGGCGCTGATGATGGGCAACGAAATCGCCACGGCGTGCCAGTACGGCGCCAACCCCATCGTGATCATCTCGGACAATCGCTGCTACGGCACGATCACCATGCACCATCATGTCCGCTATCCCGGCCGCCCCTTCGAGGCGGCGACCGGGCTCAAGAACCCGGATTTCGCCGCCTGGGGCCGATCCTTCGGCGCCGAGGGCATCACGATCCGCAGCGAGGAGGAGGTCAACGAGGGCATCGCGCGGGCTTTCGCGGTCCAGAACCGCCCGGTGGTGGTGCATGTTCACAGTTCGGCGGTGCAAATGAGTGCGTGGCGCCGGTATGCGCCGCCAGAGGGGGAGCAATAGGTTCGGATCTGTGGCGAATATGCCGCATTTTGCGGTGCAGTGTTGCATCTTTGCCCCTTCGCGAGCCTGTGATTCTGAGTTGCCGTTATGGCCATTCACAATCGGATTGCGCCCGCAGCTCCCGGCGTCACAAAGTCGCTTCCGCAAGAAAAGCCCGCGAACGGGCGCTCTAAAGGGGCGACGTTCCATGAACGACAATAGGAGATCACCCGTCATGAAGGTTCGCGACTTCGCTGCCGTACTGGCACTCGGCGCCCTGGCTGCCCTGCCTGGCTGTTCCCTGTTTGGGGGCGGCAACGAAAACCAGCCCGCCGCGACTGCGGCGGCAGCTCCCGCCCCTGCCCCGGCGCCCGCGCCAGCACCCGCGCCGATGACGGCGGGCAGCAGCTCCGAAGAGAATCAGATGTCGCACGCCACCGTGCGGCAGGTGCAGCAAAAGCTGAAGCAGGACCACATGTACGCTGGCCGCATCGATGGCCTCTGGGGGCCGATGACGCGCCGCGGCGTCACACGCTTCCAGCAAGCCAACAATCTGACGGCCAACGGCGAATTGGATGACGCCACCTTGCAAGCCATGAACATCTCCCCGGCCGGAGGCGCGAGCGGCAGCATGGGCGGTGGCGCCATGAACGAATCCGGCTCCATGAACGCCGGATCAGGCGGCTCGATGGGTGGCGGCATGTCGGGCGGCTCCACGGACACCGGCACCGCGGGCGGGGACATGAACGCCGGCTCCTCCAGCGGTGCGGGCACCGGCGGAACGGCCGCGCCGGCGCGCTGACGAACGTCGGGCGCGCACGGCCCCTGGCTCGCGCCTGATCCGGCCTTCAGCTCCCTCTTCCGCTGACGGGAGAGGGAGCCCCCCGGCCCGCTTGCCGGACGTGCCCCACACGCCCACAGTGCCTCCCAAAGCCCACGGGAGGACGCGGGATGGAGTTCGGCATCGGCATCGCCACGTCGCATGAGTCCTGGCGGCTGGCGCAGCGGGCGGAAGAGCTTGGCTTCACCCATGCCTGGTTCTTCGACACCCAATTGATCACCGGCGATTGCTTCGTCGCCATGGGCGCGGCGGCGCTAAAGACCACGCGCATCCGACTCGGGACCGGTGTCCTGGTCCCCTCCAATCGCATCGCCGCCGTGACCGCGAATGCCTTCGCCACTCTGAACGCGATGGCCCCCGGCCGCATCGATTTCGGCGTCGGCACGGGCTTTTCCGCTCGCCGTGCCATGGGCCTCGGCGCCATGAGGCTTGCCGATCTCGAAGAGTACCTTCGCGTCGTGTACGGGCTTCTTCGCGAGGAGACAGTCGAGACGACGATCGAGGGCAAGCGGCGCAAGATCCGTTTCCTGAATCCCGAGCGGGGCTTCATCAACACGCGCGACCCGATCCCCCTCCACCTCTCCGCCTATGGCCCGAAATCCCAGGCACTGACCGCCCGGCTTGGCGCCGCTTGGATGTCCTTCGTCGCCGACGTGCCCGGCGCGGTCGCGGCGCTCGATGGCATGAAACGGAGCTGGCGCGAGGCCGGCAGATCCGACGGCGGACTCTATTCAACCGCCTGGACCTGTGGCTGTGTCCTCGAACCGAGCGAAGCCGCCGGCAGTGCGCGCGCGGTGGCGCAGGCTGGGCCGCGCGCGGCGGTGCTGCTGCACCGCGCCGCCGATTTCGACATGCAAGGCTGGCGGAACACATCCGACATCCCGCCCGAGCTAGCGGCGGAGGTCGAGGGCTATGTGCGGATGGCGCGCGGGTTCGAACCCGAGGACGCGCGCTATCTGATGAACCACCGCGGGCATTTCGTCTTCGTCAAGCCCGAGGAGCGGCGCTTCGTCACCGCCGAGCTGATCCGCCGCACCACGTTCACCGCCACCGAGCGGGAGCTGACGCAGCGGGTCGAGGCCATGCGCGCCGCCGGCTGGTCGCAGATCGTGTTCTGCATCACCCCTGGCGAGGAACGCGCGATCGAGGATTTCGGCCGGGTGCGGAAGGCGTTCGCGTAGGATCGCTCCCCCTCCCCTCGCGGGAGGGTGCCGGGGAGAGGGGCTCCGCCCGCCGAGGACTTCCGGCCGCGCCGGGCGCGCGAGTCTTACGAGTCTTATCGGGGTAATGGCACCACGCGGCCCCGACGCAACGCCAGCATTCCGGCAGCCGCGCCTTGCAGACGTAGCGCCCGTGCAGGATCAGCAGATGATGCGCGTCGCGCAACAGGGCGGGCGGGATGCGTGCCACAAGGGCATCCTCGACCTCGCGCGGAGTCTTCCCGGGCGCGATCCCGGTGCGATTGCCAAGGCGGAAGATGTGCGTGTCCACGGCCATCGTCGGCTCGCCGAAGGCGACATTGAGGACGACGTTGGCGGTCTTGCGCCCGACCCCTGGCAGGGCTTCGAGCGCGGCGCGATCATGCGGCACCATCCCGCCATGGCGCTCGGTCAGTCGGTGCGACAGCTCCACGACGTTGCGCGCCTTGGCCTGCCACAGCCCGAGCGTGCGGATATGGCGAGCCACGCCCTCCACGCCCAACCGCGTCATTGCCTCCGGCGTCGGTGCCCCCGCGAACAGCGCACGGGTCGCCCGGTTGACGGCGGCATCAGTGGTCTGCGCTGAGAGGACGACGGCGATGAGCAAGGTGAACGGATCGGCGTAGTCCAGTTCACTGCGCGGATTCGGCCGCGCACGCGCCAGCGCCTCCAGGAACTGGCGCACCTCGGCCAGCGTCATGGCAGGGGAGGCGGACCGTGCGGCTTCGCTCATGGTCACGTTGTCGCGTTCCGGCGGCCGCCGGGCAAGGCTGCCTGGGGCGTGGCCGATCCCGTCAGCCACTTGAGAGGAACGAGCCAACCAAAATTCGGCGCACTGTTTCCCGGTGTGAAAGAACTTCCCCTCCAAATACAAGTTGATGTTCGCGGGCTGCTTTTTCAGCGGCGCTCGTATCCATTCGAAGGCAGAAAGATGATGAACTGCAATCTACTTGGGGCTATTCTGACCGGCTGTGTTCTGATGGCAGTGCCCGCAATGGCTCAACAGAATCAAAGCCAGGAAAGCCAAGCGATAAAGAACGAGAAAGTGACTATTCCTGTCCAACTTGAAACCCAGCAAGTCATGCAACTGCAACAGAAGCTCAACAAGGACGGCTTCGCTGCTGGCCCTGTCAATGGGGTCTGGAATCCACAGACCTCGGCGGCTATTCACAATTTCCAGGTGCAAAAGGGCTTGCAGCCGACCGGGATGCTCGATCAGCAGACCATCTCGGCGCTCGGCTTCAAGCTGATGGCGAGCAATGAGTCCTCGTCCGGTGGTTCGTCGTCCGGCAACACCTCGTCCGGGGGCTCCTCGCAACAATCGAAGCAGTAACGCCCGCGGCCGATCGGCCGCCCTCCATCGTCATGCCCGGCCTTGGGCCAGGCGCCCACGCCCTTGCCAGCGGCGGCTCAAGACGTGGGTGGTCCGGGCCAAGCCCGGCCATGACGTGTGTGAGCGCCGCTTATGCGTTATGCTTGCGTGGTGATACAGGCGAACCGCACGGTTCATGAGGCCTGGATGCCCTCCTTCGTGGGTGTGACGGGAGGGTCAGGGTCAAGGCGGACTGGCATGAGCCTTATCTCCCACGAGGCAGCTTGAGCACCGTTGACACCGTTCTGTTCGAGGCATTGATCGTCCCGCATCGCAGCCTCTCGCCGCGGGGCGTGCGCATCGTCGCCGGGATCATGCTCGGCGGCGCGGCCGCGATCGCGCTGCGTGTCTGGTTAATTGGCGCCTGGCCGGTGCTGGCCTTCAGCGTGGTCGAGGTCGCGCTGGCGGTGGGGTTGCTAACGCTGAACATCCGTCGCGGACGCGCCTCGGAACTTGTGCTCCTGACCGAGCACGCCGTCTCGGTGACGCGAACCGACCCCAGGGGGCGGCGGACTCAGGTCTCTATTCCAGCGGCCTGGCTGACTGTCGCCCTGGAGGAGATACCGGGCCAGGTGCCGCGGCTGGTGCTGGGCGCGCGTGGCACGCGGGAAGAGATCGGCGCCTCTCTGGGGGAAGCGGAGAAACGCGATTTGGCCGAGGCATTGCGCGGCGCGCTCTGGGCCTTGCGAAATCCGGTTTTCGACAACCCGCAGCTTCGGGACGGGACACGCTGAGTCAGGAGCGCGGCCTCTGTCCCTGACCAGTCTCGCCGGCGCGCAGGAAGCCTTCCATGATCTTCTGAATCTGCTGGGCGCCTTGCGGCAGCATGGTCAGCCACTGGCCCAAAATCGTCTCCGGCGACCAGGCGGCGATCGTCTCGCGCATCCGCTGCTCCAGATCCGCCATCACCGTTGCCTGCAATGGGCGCAGGTCGGGCAGCCCCAGGAAGGCGCGCGCCTCCTCGGCGCTGCACTCCACGTCCAGCTTGATCTTCATTCGCGTATGCCTTGTCCGCGCCGGAAGGTTGATGGATTGCCTTAGCTAGGCGTCCGCCTGCTAACCTTCCACCCGCGCCATCGCCTTGACCAGCTCGAAAAGCTTCCTGCGCTGGTTGGGATCGGCGATCCGGTAATAGGCGCGCACCAGCTCCAGCGTCTCCCGCCGGGTCATGGTGTCGTCGGCGATGGCCTCCGGCGTGGCGGGCGTGCCCACGGCGCGGCGGCTGGGATGTCCAGCCAAGCCGTCCGGCATGTCGTCGAAGAAAAAGCTGATCGGCACATCCAGAACGCGGGCAAGGTCAAACAGCCGCGAGGCACCGACCCGGTTGACCCCGCGTTCATATTTCTGGACCTGCTGGAAAGTCAGGCCGAGCTGGTCGCCGAGCCGTTCCTGCGACATCCCGAGCAAGGTCCGGCGCAACCGGATGCGCGAGCCGACATGGACGTCGATTGGGCTAGGCCGGCCCTCCCGGTCACTCGGATCGGGGCCAGGGGTGGAAACATCCCGGTCCGCATCGTCCAACATCGGCGTTCCCCAATTCCATTCCCAGGCACGCGCCAGGAGACGCGTGCGACGCTCCAATTACTTCAAAATTGTAAACCCACAACCAAGAATTGTCAACGCGGATCGTATCGGAAGGTGTTTTGTATCCAGGCAGGAGATTCTTCTTATCGAACGGGCCGGCACGCCCGTCCGGCCAAGCCGATCAAAGTCGCCAGACCGCCAAGGCCGAGCGGGATTGCCAACCCCAGTTGCGCGTAGGGTGTCGGCGGCAGGGGCGGGGGAAGGCCGACGACCAGCACGCCCGGCTGGTTGAGCCCAATTCGTGCCACTTCATGGCCCCGCGCGTCGATCGCGGCGGTGATCCCGGTGTTGGCCGCCCGCAAGACCGGCAGCCCCTCTTCCACCGCGCGCATCCGCACGGCGGCGAGATGCTGGCGCGGGCCGGTCGAGTTGCCGAACCAGGCATCGTTCGTGACGTTAACGATCCAATCTGGCCGCGCCGACTCGTCCACCACCTGCGCGGAGAAGATCGCCTCGTAGCAAATCAGCGGGGCGACGGGGGGCAATCCTGGAACGCGCAGCGTTCGCGGCCCCGGGCCGCCGGCGAAGCCGCCGCCAGGAACGATCTGGATCGGCAGGGGGAACCAGGAGGGCTGGTACTCCCCAAAGGGCACCAGGTGCCACTTGTCATAAAGTGCCGCCACGGCGCCGTCCGGCTCCAGCGCGTACAGCGTGTTGCGGGGCCGGCCCTTGGCGTCGAACCGCACGGAGCCGACCAGCGCCGGGCTGTCCTCCGCGGCCTCGGCGATGGCCTGCCGGGCGAGCGGTTCCACCCCCAATAGATACGGACTGGCGGTTTCGGGCCAAATGACCACCTTCCGACCCGCACCGGCCTGGCGGACCCCTTCGGCGGTCAGCGCGAGATATCTTTCGAAGATCCCACGGGCCAGAGAAGGACTCCATTTCTGGCCCTCCGCCACGTCGCCCTGCACCAGCACGGCGGTCACGCCGGACGGGGGCGGCGCCGGCGCGGCGGTGCGGACCAGGCCAAAGCCGATCCATGCGGCGAGCAGCGCGGCGCCGGCCGCGCGAAAACCCCAGCCGAGCAGCGGCAATCCCGCCAACAGCACGGTTGCCAGGGTCAGCCCGTGAACCCCCACCAGGGCCGCCGGCTGGATCAGCACATCGCCCGCCCTGCCCGGCAATTCCCAGACGCTGCCCAGCGGATTCCAGGGGAAGCCGGTACCGATGAACTGCCGCGCGAGATCACCCAGCACCCAGCCGCCCGCGAGCGCCAGAAGCCGCCACCACCCCGCTGGCGCGAGCCGGGCGATCAGGGCGGCGAATCCGATGAACACGGCAAGTGTCGCCGCCAGCGCGGGCACGGCGAGGGGCACGCACCACCAGAAGCGCGCGGCTTCGACCAGGATGGCCTCGGTGATCCAGTAGAGGCCGACGAGGTTCAGGCCGAAGCCGAACCACCAGCCGCGCCGCGCCGCGACCCAGGGATCGCGCGCGCCGTCGATCAGCAGCATCAGCGCCGGGATTGCGAGCAGGAGGACCGGCAACCCATGCAGGGGCGGCAGGGCGAGGGCCGCCAGCAGCCCCGCGCCAAGCGCGGCCAAGTCCGCCCGCCAGCCGCGCAGCGCCGCGAGCCAGCGGGCCACGGCCTCAGTCGAGCGCCTCCCGAAGCTGGCGCTCGTAGTGGCGATAGTATTTGTCGGTGACGAGATCGGTCTTGACGACGATGGCGACATCGGTGGTGTTGAACTGCTCATCGATCACCGCTCCATCGCCCACGAATCCGCCAAGGCGCAAATATCCCTTGATGAGCGGCGGCAATTGGGCGAGCGCGCGCCGCGGCTCCAGATCGGAGGCGCGCAGGCGGCGCATCTCGACGAAACGGTTCGGCAGGGCACGCGGGCGCAGTCCGGGCGGGGCAAGGTGGTTCTCGTAGAGATAGGTGAGTTCCGCGGCGGCGGCATCGGGGTTGGTGCCGGGCAGGCTCGCGCAGCCGAACATCAGGTCGATACGGTGATAGAACACATAGGCCGCGATCCCCCGCCACAGGAGCTGCATGGCGGCGCGGTTGCGGTACGCGGCATCGACGCAGGAGCGGCCGAGCTCGAGGACGCGCCCCGGAAACCGCTCGATCAGGCTGATGTCGTATTCGCCCGCCGAGTAGAACCCCCCCAGGGCCGACGCCGCCTCCGAGCGGATCAGGCGGTAGGTGCCGACGATGCCCTTCGGCCCGGACCCGATGGCGTGATCGATAACCAACAGATGATCGGCCAGGAAATCGTAGCGGTCGCGGTCGCGCTGCGCGCTCGCGGTAAGCCGATCGGGGACGGCTCCCATCTCCCCGTAGAAGACGCGGAACCGCAGCGCCTGCACGGCGTCGATCTCGGCCGGACCCGTCGCGAGGCGCACGCCCAGATTGCCCGCCCGCAACTCGGTGAAAGCTGGTCTCGGGGCGCCAGGGGGAGCACCAGGCAGGACGCTGGTCTGGTGGGGAACTGTCACCGCGACACCTGGTCCTGACCGGCCGCGCCGCGACCTTCCTCGCCCTCTAGGACGTTCGCGGACGCGCTCAGCTTGGGCCGGCGCCGACCGAACAGCTCCAGCCGAAGCGAGACCAAATCGAAGCCCAGCCGCTTGGCGATTGTCTGCATCAGCAGTTCATGCTCCGGGTCTTGGAACTCGATCACCTTTCCCGTCTCGACGTCGATCAGGTGATAGTGGTTGCCATGCTCGGTCGGCTCATAGCGGGCGCGGCCGCCGCCGAAATCCCGCTTTTCCAATATCCCCTTCTCTTCGAGCAGGCGGACGGTCCGGTAGACGGTGGCGATCGAGATCCGGTTGTCCAGCGCCGCTGCCCGTCGGTACAGCTCCTCCACGTCCGGGTGGTCGGCGGCCTCGGACAGCACACGAGCGATGACGCGGCGCTGCCCGGTCATCTTCAGGCCCTGTTCGACGCACAGGCGCTCGATGCGCGATTCCATCCGACCCCTCCCCTGCACCTAGCCGATCCAGGGCGGCCCTGTCCAATGACGCCTGTGATGCGCCCGCGACCCGGCCCGGCACGCTCCCGCCGGTTGCAAAACCTACTTTCGGGTGCTGCGCGGCTTGGTGCCGAGGCCGATCTTCTTGGCCAGCGAGGAGCGATGACGCGCATAACTCGGCGCCACCATCGGGTAATCGGGCGCAAGTCCCCACCGCTCGCGATACTGCTCAGGCGACATGTTGTACGCAGTCTTCAGATGCCGTTTCAGCATCTTCAGCTTTTTGCCGTCCTCAAGACAGATGATGTAGTCCGGGAAGACGGATCGCTTCGGGTGAACCGCGGGCTGCGGCCGCTCCGGTTCCGGCGGCTCCCGGCCCACGCCGGCCAAGGTCTTGTAGACCTCTTGTATAAGGGAGGGCAGCGCATCTGGGGACACGGGGTTGTTGGAGACATGGGCGGCAACGATCTGCGCCGTAAGGCCGAGCACATTCGTATTTGCTGGGTTATCGGCCATTGAATACCTTTCGGATTTGGAAACCCACGACCCATCTAGCCAACGATCGCCTGTTCCACAATATCTATTTGCGTGATGTAGTAGTGCTTTAATAGATGTATGCCATGACCGCCGACCAGGAACTCGACATCACCCGCGAAATCTGCCCGATGACCTTCGTGCGCACTCGCCTCGCCCTGGATCGGCTGGCGCCGGGCCAGACCCTGCTCGTCAAGCTGCGCGGCACCGAACCCGTGCGGAACGTCCCCCGCGCCGCGATCGAGCAAGGCCATCAGGTGCTGGGCCAGGAGACGGGCGACGACGGGATCACCCGCCTGCTGCTGCGGCGCGGCTGAGCGGGAGCGCCAGCACCAGCGCGTCGCTGCCGTCTGCGTAATAGGCGCGGCGGCGTCCGGCCAGGCGGAAACCGGCCGCCTCGTACAGGAAGCGGGCGGCTTCATTGCGGACCGAAACCTCCAGGAACAGGGTGGCGCCGCCACGCGCGGCCGCTTCGGCGATCACGGCCCGCAGCAGGGCCAGGCCGACGCCCTGGCGGCGCGCGGGCGGAGCGACCGCGAGGGTGAGGATTTCGGCCTCCCCAGCCGCGAAGCGCGCCAGCACCAATCCGGCGCCCGGGTGCAGGAAGCCGAATACGCCAGGCAATTCCAGTTGGCGCGCGAACGCGCCGGTGTCCCAGGCCTCCCCGCCGGCGAAGGCGCTGGCGTGGATGGCGGCCATGACCATGGCGTGGCCGGGGTGGGCCTGGATCATCCCATCGGGGCCGGGCGGAGCCCGCC
>DATFDN010000465.1:0-2875 GCA_035252035.1 Acetobacteraceae bacterium
GCTGTAGATGCCGTCCTGATTGATCGAGAGATGGTCGGCGATGGCGATGTAGGAATAGCTCGCGTTCCAGCGGATCCCCGAGGGCAGCTTGCCGCGCAGGCCGATCTCGCCGCCGATGGCGCCGCTGTGGCCGACATTCGCCGCCGTGGCGATCGCCTCCTCGACGCCGTCCGTGACGATGCCGTTGCCGACCAGATCGGCCTCGTAGGGATTGGTGATGATGTTGTCCGTGCGCTGGGCGAACACGGCCGCGCGAAACGCGGAATGCAAGACCGGCACGGACCGGTCCCAGTCCAGCTCCACGTTCGAGACCGAGGCGGCGCGGAGGTCGGGCCGGCCGACGAAAACTTGAGGCTGGCCGCCGAACACCTCCAGATCCTGCAAGCCGAGATCGTAGATGCTGGGCAATTGCAGCCCGCGCGCGGCGAGCAGGCGGAACGTGTCCTGCTCGGTCGCCTTCCAGACCAAGCCGGAGTTGAAGCTGGGCTGGGTGATCGTGCGACCCTTGAAACTTGATGCGGTCAGGCCGGAGTCGGGGAGCAGGGGGCCACCCCGCTGGTTGAGCACGAAATGGTCGAGGCGGACGGCGTTGGTCAGCGACACGGCGGGCGTGATCTGCCAGTCCCACATCAGGCTGCCGGAGAGCACCTCGTAGCCCACCCTGCCGGCAAGCACGTCCGAGGACGTGGCGGCGTTGTTGCGGTAGTCGAGACCGATCCGGACCGTGTGGCTCGCGTTGAGCTTCAGCAAGTCGCTGGCCTGCGCGACATACACCGTGTCATGCAAGTCTTCGCGCTCCGTCGCGCCGTTGAAGGTGTAACGCAGCTCGTTGCGATAGAGGTTAAATCCGAGCAGGCCTAGCCTCGTGTCGGCGGACACGCCCACGCGGGACCAGTTGGTGCGCTGGTAATCGGTGCCGTAGTAGGGCGAGGCCGTGGCTTCCCAGATGCGCGTGTTCACGACGGCGCCCGAGGCGAACAGCTCCACGCCGGGGGCGACGCGCACGCGCGTGTCCACGCTGGCCGCGCCGCGCTCCGGCGAGGAACGGTAGGCAAGATCGTCCGGAGCGACCGTGACCGGATCGAACTCGCGGGCGCGGAAGCCGCCCGCCGAGATGCGCACGCCACCCGTGTCGCCGATGCGCCCCGTCCCCACCGCCGAGAGCGCCCGGTAGGCTTGCGTGCCCGCGCGCGCGGTGACTGTGTTCACGCGGTCCCGCAGCGGGTCGTAGGTCACGATGTTGATGACGCCCGAGGCGGCGTTGAAGCCGAACAGGGCGGTGCTCGGCCCCTTGATCACTTCGATCTGGCGAATCTCGTCGAGCTCGACCGGGAGCGTGTACCACTGCGTACGGCCGAGATCGTCCAGATAGACCTGCTGGCCGTTCACGAGCACCAGCAGCCGCGGGTTGCTGGTCTCATTGTAGCCGCGCACGCCGACATCGGCGGCCGCGAAGCCGTAGCGGCGCACGTCCAGGCCCGCCACGAACTGGAGGATGTCGGGGATGTTGTCCGCGCCGGAGCGGCGGATGTCCTCGGCGGTGATGATCTCCATGTTGGCCGGCACCTCGGAGGCGCGCTGCGGCTTGCCGGTGGCCGAGGTCGTGACCGGCTCGCCGAACAACTGCTCGAAGTCGCCGTAATCGACCGACTGGGCGCGCGCGCGCGGCGGCGCGCAGAGCAGGCAGGCCATGCTGGCCGCGATCATGCCGCGGACGCGCCAGCGTCCCCCGCGCGCCGGGATTGCTGCGCGCATCCTATTTCTCCCTGACGAGCATTCGGAAGGCTTGCAGGAAGCGCACGCCCGTCCGCTCGGCGGCGCTCCGGTCGATGACGATCTGAACGGTCGGCTCGCTGGAGAAGCCCACGACGCAGCCGCCCGACTGGACGCACGCAGGGTCGGTCGAGACGGTCGGGACATGCAGGCGCTGCGCCGCGCCGGACACCGCGCCCATGCTCCCGGCGAGTCCCGCCGTCACATAGAGGGCGTTGAGGTCGGTCGCCCCGGCAAGCTGGTCAACCGGGACAAGACGGGCCTGGAGCCGGACCCGGCCTGTCGGCAGTCCGTCGCCGATGATGGCGCGGATGGCTTCCGCCTCGCGTCGCGAGGCGGGGTCGGCGGGCGCGAACGCGATGCCGACGATCGCGGTGCCGGTGTTGCCGTCGCCGACATATCCCAAGGTTCGCCCAAGGATTTGCGCGTCCTTGTGGCTGAACTCGGCCTCGGCCCACCGGACGGAAGCGGCGATGAGCATGGCCAAGGCGAGTCCGGCGCGTACGGGCCACGAGCTGGGCACCGGACCATCCTTTTGACAGACCGCACTGCCTTCGTCTTGCCAGCGAAATCCTAACTACGCCTTAACGGATCAGCCCGGCCTTTCGCTCCTCCATCAGGCCCCCTCGGGCCGACCCGCCCCAACGCTTCCTTAAGGCTTGCCCCGCATAACCTCGGTGACTCCGACAGAGGGCAGGCGGTGCCGCGATCAGGGTTCGACATCACCGCCAGCATTGGATGCGCTCCCGCCACGGGCGGCTGGCCAAGCCAGGGCCGCCGCCTCGGCTTGCCCCTGCCACGCTGGCCGATCGGCTTGGCGAGGCTCGCGGACTGGCCCTTCGCGCTCAAGATGGCTTTTTGCCCGGCGCTGGCGGTCCTCGTGCTCATGGGCATGGGACTGCACGGCATCCTCGCCGCCAACGGCCAGGTGGCGCTGATCCGCGCCGTCGCGCACCATGACCTGGCGGTTGCCGTGCGCCTCTCCCAGAGCGCCGCCATGCTGCAAGGGATCAATGGCAGCCTGTACCGGCTGACAACGCTCCAGGCCAGCAAGGCACCGAACCTAAACGTCGCGGGCGAGAGCGGACGCCTCGCCACGCTC
>DATFDN010000466.1:0-6519 GCA_035252035.1 Acetobacteraceae bacterium
CCAGTTCCGGGTATCTCACAACCGGCCTGTCCGGCAACATTGGCAATTTTAATGGGGGCGCGGCTGGCCCCAACCTGGATAATCCGGCATCGCTGGATGGAGCCAATTTCGAGCTGTTCGCCAAGGGCGTGAGCTTCGGAAACGGCTTGTCCCGCGTCCCGGTGGTTGAGAACACGGTGGATTTCGTGCTGTCCGGCCTGCCGAGCGGGTTCAAATTGAGCGACATTTCACATGTAAGCTTCCAGTATGGCACCTCGTTCAGCGAAACGAATCTGCTGGGAACTTGCGCGAGTGGCTGCGCCACCGCTCCGGTTCCAGAGCCAGTCTCGCTTGCGCTGCTCGGCTCCGGTCTCCTCGGCCTGGGGTTGATCCGGAGGGCGAAGCGACCGGACTGAGTACTCGGCACAGGCAGTATTTTGTGGCTGCGGAGCGCGCCACTAACCCGCCGCCACCGTCAGCACGATTTTCCCAATATGCGTACTGCTCTCCATCAGCCGATGCGCCTCGGCGGCCTGCGCGAGCGGGAACGTCGCGTGGATCACCGGCGCGCATTGGCCCTTGTCCAGCAGCGGCCAGACCTTCTCGCGCAAATCGGATGCGATCGCCGCTTTCTGCGCGGTGGTGCGCGGGCGCATGGTCGAGCCGGTGACGGTGAGGCGGCGGATCATGATGGGCGTGAGATCGACCGCCTCCACCTTCGCCCCGCCCAGGAAGGCGATCAGCACCAGCCGCCCATCCATCGCGAGCGCGCGCAGGTTGCGCGCGAAATACGGACCGCCCACCATGTCGAGCACGACATCGACGCCGCGCCCGTCGGTGAGACGCTTGATCTCCTCCACGAAATCCTGCGTGCGATAGTTGATGGCGGCGGCCGCGCCGAGCTTCACGCAGGCCGCGCATTTCTCGTCCGACCCGGCGGTGGCGTAAGGTTCGGCGCCGAAGGCGCGGGCGAGCTGGATCGCGGTGACGCCGATGCCCGACGTGCCGCCATGGATCAGCGCGCGCTCGCCGCGCGCCAGGCGGCCATGCTGGAACAGGTTGGCCCAGACCGTGAAATACGTCTCGGGCAGCGCGGCGGCGCGGATCGCGTCATACCCCTTGGGCCAGGGCAGGCACTGGCTGGCGGGCACCGCGCAATACTCGGCGTAGCCGCCGCCATTCGCGAGGCCGCAGACCTTCTCGCCGACGCGGACGCCGCGCGCCTCCGCCCCCGTTGCGACCACCTCGCCCGCGACCTCCAGCCCAATGATCGGGCTCGCGCCGGGCGGCGGCGGGTAGGCGCCCTTGCGCTGCTGCACGTCGGGCCGGTTCACCCCGGCGGCCTCGACGCGGATCAGCACCTCGTCGGCGCGCGGCGACGGGACCGGCCCGGTTGCCGGCTTCAACACCTCCGGCCCGCCTGCCTCCGTGGCGGCGATGTAGGTCATCTGGTGCGGCAGGGTGCTCATGCGCTGGCCCTCTTAGCCCGGCGTTCCGTGCTGCTTGGCGCCGGGCACCGCCTCCTCGGGGATGTTGATGTGGTCCTGCCAGACCACGATCTTGGTGCTGCTGCACGAATGCAGGCCGGCTTCGTGCAGCACGCGTCCGCCGTCGAGCTGCACCCTGATATCGGCGATGCAGTCGCGCGCCGGCACGATGACCTCGGATGCCTCGTTGGTGCCGATGCCGCCTTGGCCGATATTCCACACGTGCCCGTCCGGGGTGGTCTGCACCTGCGCCTGCGCGATCCGGGTGCCACTGCGATTCTGCATGGTGATCGCACGGGCGCGCTGCTGTGTGGCGAGGTTGGCCGCGTTGTCGGCGATCGCGGGTGCCGCGAGGGCAAGGGCCGCCAACGAGAGGCCGGCAAGGACGATCGGCCGGGGCATGGCGCAGGCTCCTGTTCTGTCTCGCGCCGAGAACATCCCGCCGGCCCCCCGGTTCCCGATTGTCAGCCCTGGGGATTGATGGTCCGATCCCCGCATGGACGCGATCGAAGCCGAGCTGTTCCGCAACGCCCTCGCCGGGATCGGCGACGAGATGGTGCTGACCATCTACCGCACCGCCTATTCCGGCGTGCTGAAGAACATCATGGACTACAGCGCCGCGATTTGCGACGCGCGGGGCCGGCTGGTCGCGCAGGGGCTCAGCCTGCCGGGCCACCTGTGCAGCATCCCGGTCGCACTGAAGGCGGCGCTCGCCCGTTTCGGCAACGACATCGCCGAAGGAGATGTCCTGGTGCTGAACGACCCCTACGAGGGCGGGATGCACTTGCCCGACATCTTCCTCTTCAAGCCGATCTTCGCCGACGGCGTGGTGCTCGCCTATGGCGCGACGATCTGCCATCATACCGATGTCGGCGGGCGCGTGCCGGGCTCCAATGCCTCCGACAGCACCGAGATCTTCGCCGAGGGGCTGCGCATTCCGCCGCTCAAGCTGTATGAGCGCGGGCGGCCGAACCAGACGCTGTTCCGCGTCATCGAACGCAACGTGCGGCTCCCCGGCCGCGTGTTCGGCGACCTGCGCAGCCAGCTCGCCGCCTGCGAGATCGCCGCGCGCGGCATCGCCGATCTAGTCGCCCGCCATGGCGCGCGGGGAACGCGCCGGTTGATGGAGGATGCGCTCGACTACAGCGAACGCCTGACCCGGCGCTGCCTGGCCGAGCTTGCGGACGGCGAGGCGTGCTTCACCGACTGGATCGACGACGACCAGATCGATGTCGGCACGCCGATCAAACTGGCCTGCACCGTGCGCAAGCGGGGCGAGCGCATGGAATTCGACTGGACGGGCAGCGCCGCGCAGGTGAGGGGCGCGATCAACAACACCTGGAGCTACACCGCCGCCGCCAGCTACACCGCCGCGAAATCCATCCTGTCGGCCAACATGCCGAACAACGATGGCGTGTTCCGCGCCATCAGCGTGACCGCCCCGGCGGGAACCATCACCAACGCGCTGCCGCCCGCCGCCTGCGCCGCGCGCGGGCTGACCGGGTTCCGCTGCGCCGACGCGGCCTTCGGGGCGCTGGCGCTGCTTTACCCGGACCGCGTGTTCGCCGCCTCGGACGGCGGGAACACGGGGATCACGGTCGCCGGGTACGACACAGCGCGGCGGCCCTTCATCTACGTCGATTTCCTCTCCGCCGCCTGGGGCGCGCGGCCCTGGGCCGATGGGCTGGAGGGAAACACGACGATGTTCGCCAACATGGCAAGCTTCAGCGTCGAGGTGATCGAGGCCGAGAACCCGCTCGAAATCCTCGATAATGAATTCGTGCCGGACACCGGCGGGGCGGGCCGGTTTCGCGGCGGGGCGGCGCTGCGCCGGACCTGGCGGATGCTGGCCGAGGAGGGCATCCTCCAGGTCCGCGCCGATCGCCAGACGCATCGGCCCTATGGGCTGCACGGCGGCGGACCGGGTGAAGCGGGACGCAGCGTGCTCGATCCTGGGGAGGCGACCGAGCAGGTGCTGCACGCCAAGATCACCCGGCCATTCCGGCGAGACGAGGTGTTCCGCCACGATCTGCCGGGCGGCGGTGGATGGGGCGACGCGCTCACGCGCGACCTTGCCGCCGTCGCGAAGGATCTCCGCGATGGGCTGGTGACGATCGCGGGCGCGGCGCGCGATTACGGCGTGGTGGCGCGCGGCGACCCGCCGGAGATCGATCGGGAGGCGACGGAAGGGTTGCGGGCTTGGCTACGAGCGAGGCGGGGGACGTTGCCGATGGTGGCTTGGGAGTCTCTGACCCCTCCCCCCGGCCCCCTCCCGCAAAGGGAGGGGGAGAAGAATGAAAGCCCCCTTCCCTTGCGGGAGGGGGTTGGGGGAGGGGTTCGTCGCACATGACCCTCCGCCTCGGCATCGACATCGGCGGCACCTTCACCGATCTGGTCGCCATCGGCGCCGATGGCCGGGTGCGGGTCCGCAAGACCGCCTCCACCCCGCATGACTACGCCGAGGGCATCGTCGAAGGCGTCGGGGCGCTGCTCGATCAGCCGGTATCGGAGGTGCTGCACGCCACGACGATCGGCTCCAACACCATCCTGGAGGGAAAGGGCGCGCGCACCGGCCTGATCACCACCAAGGGCTTTCGCGACACGCTGGACATCCGCGATCTCCGGATGCCGCGCCTCTACGATATCGCCTGGCAAAAGCCGCCGCCCTTGGTGGAGCGCCGGTTGCGGCTTGAAGTGGTTGAGAAGACGCGGCCGGACGGCGCCATCGCCGTGCCGCTCGACGAAGCCAGCGTTGCGGCGGCGGTCGCGACGCTGCGGGCGGAACAGGTGGAGGCCGTCGCGGTGTGCCTGCTGCACAGCTACGCCAACCCGGCGCACGAACAGGCGGTGGCGCGCGCCGTGCGCGCCGCGCTCCCCTGTGTCGCGCTGTCGGTGAGCCACGAGATCCTGCCCGAGATCAAGGAGTATCCGCGCACCAGCACGACGGTGATCAACGCCACGATCCAGCCCGTGGTCCGCGCTTACTTGACCACGCTCCAGGCGCGGCTGAAGGCGCTCGGCGTCACCGCGACGCTGCGGCTGATGCAGTCGAATGGCGGGCTCGCCACGGCCGATTTCGCCGCCGCGCAGCCGGCGCGCATCGTGGAAAGCGGGCCGGCGGCCGGCGTCGTGGGCGGCGCGGCCTTGGCCGCGCGACTCGGCGAGGCGCGGGTCATCACCTTCGACATGGGCGGGACCACCGCCAAGGCCGGGCTGGTCGAGAACGGCGAGGCGGCCCGGACCGAGGCTATGGAGCTCGGCGCGGGCGTGATGGCGGGATCGCGCCTGCTGGTCGGCGCCGGCTATATGCTGAAGCTGCCGGCAATCGACCTGGCGGAAGTCGGCGCCGGGGGCGGGTCGCTCTGCCGGCTCGATCCGGCCGGGGCGCCGAAGGTCGGACCGGAGAGCGCGGGCGCCGACCCCGGCCCGGTCTGCTACGCCAAGGGCGGGGCGGTCCCGACGATCACCGATTGCAGCCTGGTTCTCGGTTATCTCGATCCCCGTGGGCTGGCGGGCGGGGCCTTGCCGCTCGATGCAGGGGCGGCGCGGGCGGCGATCGCGCGCAACCTCGCCGGGCCGATGGGATGCACGGTCGAGCAGGCGGCCTGGGGGATGCTGCGCATCGCCTCGGCCAACATGATGCGCGCCATCCGCGCGGTCTCGGTGGAGCGCGGGCGCGACGCGCGCGAGGCGGCGCTGCTGGCCTTCGGCGGCAACGGCCCGCTTTTCGCCGCGTGGATCGCCGCCGAGCTTGGCATCAGGCGGATCATCGTGCCGCCGATGCCCGGCGTGTTCAGCGCCTTCGGCCTGCTCGCCGCCGAGTCCGAGCACCATGCGACGCGCAGCCTGCGCGCGAGGCTGGACGCGATCGAGCCCGCGACGCTGCGAGCCGCGCTGGATCAGCTTGCGGCCGAAGGCGCCGCGCTTCTCGCCGAGGATGGCTTTCCGCGCGACCGGCAGGTGTTCCACCGCGCGGCGATGGCCCGCTATGTCGGCCAGTCGAGCGAGATCGCGGTCGCGCTGCCGGCGGAGGACGCGGCCGATCTGCTGCGCCGCCTGCCCGAGCTGTTCGGGGCAGAGCACGCGCGCACCTATGGGTTCCGCGCGCCCCTGGAGGAACCGGTTGAGCTGGTCGCGGTGTCGGTCATGGCGCGCGGCGTCCCCGATCATCCGCGCCTGCCGGGGGCGATCCCGCCCGCGCGCTGCGACGCGCCGGCGCGGCGATCCGCCTGGTTTCCCAGCATTGGATGGGCCGAGATCCCGGTCATGGACCGCGCCAGCCTGGCGGGCGCCGAGCGGCGCGGACCGCTCATCATTCAGGAATACGACGCGACCTGCCTGGTGCCAGAATGGGCAGGCGCGGCGGTGGATGCGTTCGGCAATGTGAGGGTCTCGGTTTAGAATAGTTGCATTTATGCCAGAGCCCGTGCATGGCGTGCAGGATTCCTCCCTCTCCGCCCCTCGGGGCGGAGAGGGCCAGGGTGAGGTGGGGGATTCCAGAGGCGGCCTGGGCGGGCACCGGCACGAAGGCGCTCGCCTCATCCGCTTTTGGAGAAGAATGCGGGGATGGAACCCTGGATGGAATGAATGTCGTAGCGCCTGCACCGAAGGCCGGTGTTTCCCCCGCCTCACCCCACCCCTCTCCGCCCCCAGGGGCGGAGAGGGGGTCGAGCCTCACCGCAAGCGATATCAAGCGATATGTGGACTTACCCCCCACCTCGCGGATGCGCGTTCCGCCACACCCGCATCAGCGCCGCCTCGTCCACGCTGGTGTAGCGCTGCGTCGTCGATAGGCTGGCATGGCCCAGCAATTCCTGGATGGCGCGCAGATCCGCCCCGGCGGCGAGCAGGTGGGTCGCGAAGGAGTGCCGCAGCGCGTGCGGGGTCGCGTGCTCGGGCAGGCCGGCATGGCGCCGGAAGGCCCGCATCGTGCGCTGCGCCACCGCCGGGTTCAGCCCGCCCCCGCGCACGCCGACGAACAGCGGGCTGGCGGGCTGGCGGTCGGGGTGGTGTCGCAGCCACGCCGCCATGGCGGCACGCACTGCCGGAAGCA
>DATFDN010000467.1:0-8889 GCA_035252035.1 Acetobacteraceae bacterium
CGATCGATGAGAGCGCGCCGCAGCCCGCCACGGCGTGGCGCTATCCGCAGGAGTAGGAGCAGATTGGATTGCGACCCGGCAAACCGCCGCTTCACCTCTCCCGCAAGCGGGAGAGGTGAAGCGGCGATTCGCCGGGCCGCAATTCAATCTGATCCTACTCCTGTGGATAGCGCCATGGCGTGGCGGGCTGCGCCACGCCCTCATCAACCGTCCATTGCGGCAGCGACAGGCCCGGCGCGACATCGGTGAACGCCATCCGCACGCGGGTGCCGATGCCGACGCCGCGCACCTGGTCGGGCGGGGCGAGCTTGCCGTCCGGCGTGGCGAGATTGCCCACGACCCGCAGCGCCTCCTGCTCCGTGGGCCTTCCCTTCTGCGTATCGAGATCGACCAGCAGCACCATGTACGGCGTGAACGGCCTGAACTGCGGCTGGATGGCGTGATGCACCTCGGTATAGGAATGTACCGCCCCTTTGCCTTCGACAGGCGTCCAGCGTGCCTTCGGGCTGCCGCACCATGGACAGGCGGTTGTCGGCGGGTAGCGCAGCAGGTGGCATTCCTCGCATTGCTGCAAATGGAAGTCGTGCGCGGCGCAATGGCCGAAATACTCCAGGTTTTCGACTTCGAGATCGCTCAGCCGCAGCGTCATCCCAAGATACTCGGCGGTGATCGCCATGTCTCGTCCCTCTCCCGCTCAGCCGCGCCGCATGACCATGGCCGAGCCCGTGCCCGGCATCGCCCAGCCTAGGTTGGCCGTGACCTCCACATCCTTGACCTGGCGGCATCCGCCCGGCCGGTGGTCGTACGTGTGCTGGCGCTTGCCGTCGGGTCCGATCGGGCAGGAATCGTCAACGTCGTGACGAAGCTGGCGCACGTTCTCGATCACCATGTTCATGCCATGCGTGTAGCCTTCGCAGAGATGCCCGCCGGAGGTGTTGTTCGGCCGCCGGCCGCCCAGGCGCATGATGCCGGATGAAACGTATTCGCCGCCCTCCCCTTTTTTGCAGAACCCGTAATCCTCCAGTTGCAGCATGGTGGTGAAGGTGAACGCGTCATAGGCCCCCGTGGCGTCCACGTCCTCCGGCCCCAGGCCCGCGTTCGGCCAGAGGATGTCCTTCGCGTAGTGGCCGGCGACGGTGGAGATGGGGCCGTGCTGGTAGTGCATGTCCATGCGCGGCTTGTTGCAGCGCCCGACCACGGAACGGATCAGCGCCGGCGTGTGGCGCAGGTCGCGCGCGCGCTCGGCGGTGGTGACGATGACGCAGGTGGCGTTGTCGGTCTCCACGCAGCAATCCAGCAGGTGCAGCGGCTTGCAGATGAGGCGGCTGGACAGCACCTCCTCGACCGTCACCGGCTTCGGATAGAGCGCCTTCGGGTTGATCGCGGCGTGCTCGGAGTGGATCACCTTCACCATCGCCACTTGCTCGGGGCGCGTGCCGTAGTCGTGCATGTGGCGCAGGAAGCTGGGCGCGAACATCTGCCCCGCGCTTTGCCAGCCATAGGCGCGGCTGTGCAGCATGTCGCCGGCGACTGGCGGGGCGGACCGGGCGCCGGTGCCGCCGATCCGCACCTCGGAATAGCCGTTCATCGAGCGGAAGATGGCGACGCACTTGCACATCCCGGCCTCGATCACGCCGATCGCGATGCCGATCAGCGCCTCGGTCGAGCTGCCGCCGCCGAACACGTCCATGTAGAAGTTGAGCCGGATGCCGAGATCGCCCGCGAGCATCGGCGCGAAGGTGGAATCGTTGAGCTGGTAGGACAGCATCCCGTCGATGTCGGCGCTGCGCAGCCCGGCGTCCTGCATGGCGTTGCGCACCGCCCAGGTGCCGAGCGCGCGCGTGCTCATGCCGGAGCCGCGGGTGTAGGTCGTCTCGCCCACGCCGACGATCGCGTATTTGTCGCGCAGGTATTTGGGCGTGGTCGCGTCCGTGTCGGCCGGCAGCGGCATGATTCCCCCGTTTATTCCGTCGCCCAGCGGATTGGGCTGGGTCGTCGCGTTGCTTGTTCAGCTTGACTCGCACGTCGCGACCCAATGCGCAATACGCCTGCATGGGCCGACGGAGCACTAGCTTTGCATGTAAGCCAATGCTCGCCGAACTGGGTCACTGGGAACGATGATGAGCCCGGTGAAGGCCCCATCCATCTCCACGATCAGGAAGATCGCGCCCGCGACCGAGACGGCGCAGGCCAGCAACACGGCGGCAACCAGCCGGTTGCGAGGAGCATTGTAGCCGAAGCTGGCGAAGATCAGTGTCAGCCATAGCGCCAAGGCGGCCACGATGGCGGGGGAAACGGCGCTGCCACTCTCCTCGATGAGAGTCCAGCGTTGCCGCACGACGCGACGCATTTCGGCGGCGGCCTCGTCCTTGAAGCCTTGCCGCCGAGGATCCGGCGGAAGCGCCAGGATCGCCGTTTCCGCCCGAGTCAGCAGCGCGCCGGCGGTTTGGTCCCCGATAACCACCGTGCCCCCCTCGCCCGGCCAGGTCTCCCGGAGCATCTGTAGCGTGTAGCGCGTGAGCAGGGTGCGGGCATCCTCCGTTCCAGGGCCGTAGAGACGCAGGGCGCGATCGAGCAGGATCAACTCCGTCGCGAAGGTGCGCACGTCGTGGTCCACTTGATCGAAGTTGCTCTTGACCGAGCTGATCAGCAAGCTGAGCACGAGGGCGGTGATCGTGGCGACCACGCCGATGCCTAAGCGGACGATGTCGGTCGTCTCCTTCGAGCGATACGTGGGCGGAAGGCGCGGGTGCAGCCAGAGCACGAGCAGCGCGGCCCCGGCGAGAAAGGCGAACACCAGCAGTCCCGTAACCGCTCCGGTCATATCTTGCTCCTTCGGATCGATTTTGCGGGGGCAGTTGAGGGGCGTCGAGAGGCGTTATACTCTCGGAGAGGGAAAGCGGACGGAGCGCGTCATGAAGTTCGGCATCTTTTACGAGCTACAGTTGCCGAAGCCCTGGGCGCCCGACGACGAGCGCCTTCTTTATCAGAACGCGCTGACCCAGGTGGAATTGGCGGATAGGCTGGGCTTCGACTACGCCTGGGAAGTGGAGCACCACTTCCTGGAGGAGTACTCCCACTCCCCCGCGCCCGAAGTGTTCCTCGCGGCCGCCAGCCAGCGGACGAGGAACATCCGGCTCGGCCACGGGATCATCCAGCTCACCACGAATCATCCCGCCCGCGTGGCCGAGCGCGTGTCCTGCCTCGATCTGGTCAGCAACGGGCGGGTGGAGTTTGGGATTGGCGAATCCGCGTCTGTTACCGAGCTAGGCGGATTCGGCCGCACGATGGAGGAGAAGCGCGCGGTCTGGGAGGACGGCGTGCGCTGCGTGATGCCGATGTTCACGCACGAGGGCTGGGAGTACGACGGGCCGTATTTCAAGTTCCCGCTGCGTAACGTGCTGCCCAAGCCGGTGCAGAAGCCGATGCCCCCGGTCTGGGTGGCGTGCTCGCAGCTTGAGACGATCGAGATGGCGGGGCGGCGCGGCATGGGGGCGCTGGGTTTCCAATTCCTCAGCGCCGACGCCGCGCACGCCTGGGTTCACGCCTACTACAACGCGCTCACCAAGCGGCTCGACAAGCTCGCGGACTACCCGACCAATCCGAACATCGCCGTCGTGACGTACTTCATGTGCGCCGAGACCGACGAGGAGGCGCGACGGCGCGCGGACGGCATCACCTTCTTCCAATTCGCGCTCCGCTACTACAACAGCGCGGAAGGCCGCGAGCGCGCCAGGCCAGGCACGATCAGCCTCTGGGATGAGTACAACAAATGGAAGCGCGAGAACCCGGAGGCGCAGGCCCGCGCCGTCTCCGGCGGCCTGGTCGGATCGCCCGAGACGATCCGCCGCAAGCTGCGGAAGTTCGAGACTTCGAACATCGACTCGGTGATCCTGCTCAACCAAGCCGGGCGCAACACGCACGAGCACATTTGCGAAAGCCTGGAGCTGTTCGCGCGCGAGGTGATGCCGGAGTTCCACGGGAACATCCCGGCGCACGAGGAGTGGAAGCGCAAGGTGCTGGCGGGCGAGATCGAATTGGAGGAGATCGACACCCAGCCGTTCCGCGACCGCTTCGGGCCGAACTCCGTGCAGGTCGCGCAGACGCATCACGCGGACACGATGGAGGTGGCGGAGTAAGGCCCGTGTGGCTCCCCCTCTCCCGCTCGCGGGAGAGGGCCGGGGTCAGGGTGTTCCCTCCCCCTCTGTCCCTTTGATCCCCTCACCCAACCCTCGCCCCCGCGAGCGGGGGAGAGGGGAATCCCACCTATGGCGGCGATAAAGGCCCTACCCCGCGATCCGCACCGGCAGCGACGAAATCCCGCGGATGAAGTTGGAATAGATCCGCCCCGGCTTGTCCATCACCTCGATCCGGAGATCCCGCTTCAGGATCTCCTCCCACAGGATCGCCAACTGCATCTCGGCCAGCCGGGCGCCGACGCAGCGGTGGATGCCGTACCCGAACGAGAGATGCTGGCGGGGCTTCGGGCGGTCGATGATGAACGCGTCCGGCTGCTCGATCGCCGCCTCGTCGCGATTGCCCGAGATGTACCACATCACGACCTTGTCGCCCTCGCGGATGCGCTTGCCGGCGATCTCGGTATCGACAAGGGCGGTGCGCCGCATGTGGATGACGGGTGTCTGCCAGCGGATCGCCTCCTGCGCAAGGCTCGGGATCAACGCCGGGTTCTCGCGCAACTTGCGGAACTGGTCGGGATTCTGGCTCAGCGCCCATAGACCGCCGGAGATCGAGTTGCGCGTCGTGTCGTTGCCGCCGACGATCAGCAGCACGAGATTGCCCAGGAACTCCATCGGCCGGCTGGGCAGATCCTGCGTGCCCGGAGCGTGCGCCATCATCGAGATCAGGTCCGGCCGAGGTTCCTTGTTCACGCGCTCGTTCCAGAGCGCGGTCATCCGGTGCAGGCACTCGGTCAGCAACTCCTGCCGCTTCTCGAAGGAGTCCACGATCCCGCCGGCATGGATGTCCATGGTGGCGATATCGGACCAGAAGGTGAGCTTCCGCCGCTCCTCGAACGGGAAATCGAAGAGGGTCGCCAGCATCTGAGTCGTGGTCTCGATCGAGACCAGATCGACCCAGTCGAACACCTCGTTGCGCGGCAGCGAGTCCAGGATGCGCGCGGCCCGCTCGCGGATGCCGACCGTCATCTTGGCCATGTTGGTCGGCGTGAACGTTGGGGCGACGACGCGCCGCTGATCGGTGTGCTTCGGCGGGTCCATGGAGATGAAGCTCGGCCGCCGGTACTCCATCGGCGGGTCGATGATGGTGATGCCGCCGAGCATCGCCTCCGACGAGAACTCCTGGTGCCTTGTCTCCACGTCCAGGATGTCGTCGTAGCGGCTGACCGACCAGAACGACCCGTACATGCCGTTCTCGCGCCAATGCACCGGCGCTTCCCGGCGCAGGCGCGCGAAGTAGGGCCGCCAAATGTCGTCCTGGTAAAGCCGGGGATCGCTGACGTCGATCTGATCGAGCGGGGTGGAGGCGGCGTCCTCCACCGGGTCGAACTGGACCGGGGCGTTCATGGCCGTTTTCTCCTTTGACAAGCCTAAGCCTAGGGGAGGCCCGCGCCCCTTTCAAGAAATGCCTTCCGGCGGGCATGATGCCGCCCGAGACCGAGGGAGGCAGGAATGGACAACCCGCGATGGCAGCGCCGGCCGGAGGGCTCGACCTGGAGCGACTGGGGGCCGGATGACGAGCGCGGGCGGCTGAACCTGCTGACGCCGGAGGTCGTTCTGCGCGGGATCGCCGAGGTCAGGGCCGGCAAGACCTTTTGCCTGTCGCTGCCGCTGGACTATCCCGGTGGGAACGTCGTGAACCCGCGCCGCCACCCTCCGGAGCTGCGCCCCACCGTGCGCAACGGCAAGCCCAACATGACCTATCCGCTGCGCTGCGACGACCCGACGGCCACCGACGTGGTGTGCGACGACCAGGTGCTGCTGACGCTGCAATACTCGACGCAGTGGGACAGCCTGGCGCATGTCGGGCAGATGTTCGATAGCGACGGCGATGGCCAGCCGGAGGATGTCTTCTACAACGGCTTCCGCGCCGGGACGGACATCGCCGGGCCGGTCCTCTACGACAAGGCCGGCCAGATGACTCCCAATGACCGCCCCCAGGGGGCGCGGCATCTCGGGGTGCAGAACATGGCGGAGGCCTGTATGCAGGGGCGCGGTGTCATGGTCGATCTGGAGGCGCATTTCGGCCGCTCCGGCCGGATCGTCGGCTATGACGATCTGATGGGCGTGTTCAAGCAGGATGGGATCGCGGTGGAGGCGGGAGATTTTGTCCTGTTCCGCACCGGGTTCGCCGAGATGCTGCTGGAGATGAAGAAGCAGCCCGACCGCGAGAGGCTGTTCGCCAGCGCCTGCGCGCTCGATGGCCGCGACCCCCGCCTCCTGCAATGGGTCACGGACAGCGGCGCCGTCGCGCTGATCAGCGACAATTTCGCCGTGGAAGCGAGCCCCGCGCGGCCCTGCATGGACGAGGTCTGCGCCACCTTGCCGCTGCACGCGCATTGTCTGTTCCGGCTTGGCTGCTACCTGGGGGAGATGTGGTACCTGACGGAGCTTGCCGATTGGCTCAGGGCGAATGGACGCACGCGGTTCCTGCTCACCGCGCCGCCGCTGCGCCTGCCTGGCGCGGTCGGCTCCCCCGCCACCCCCATCGCGACAGTTTGAGGGATGCGTCATGAGATTGCCGCTTGATGGCCGCTTCATCGCCTATGACCTGATCGGACCCGAAGCGGGGCCGGTGGTCTGTTTCGTGCATTCGCTGGCCGCCGATGGCGGGATGTGGGCCGAGCAGGTGCCGCCCTTGCTGGCGCAAGGCTATCGGGTGCTCCGCCTGGACATGCGCGGACATGGCGGCAGCGATCCCGTCGCAGGCGATTACACGATGCGCGCCCTGGCGGGCGATGTCGCGAGCGTCTTGGACACGCTCGGCATCCCGCGCGTTCACTTCATCGGATTGTCGATCGGCGGCATGATCGGACAGGCTTTCGCCATCGAGCAGGGTGCCAAGCTGGCCTCCGCCATGTGGTGCGACACACTGCCCGCCAGCCCTTCCGGCGCACGCGATGTCTGGCGCGAGCGGATGGCGGCGGCGCGCGAGGCGAATTCGCTCGCCCCGCTTGCCAACGCCACCGTCGAGCGCTGGCTGACCGACGCGTTCAAGGCGCGTCGCCCGGCGCGCTGGCGGCAGATCCGCGACACCGTGCTGGGCACCTCGCCCGCCGGCTACCTTGGAAGCTGCGCGGCGATCCTGAACTTCGACTTCACCGCGCAGCTTCCCTCGGTGCGCGTGCCGACCCTGGTCGTCTGCGGCGCCGAGGATGCCGGGACGCCACCGGCGCAGAATCGCGGGCTCGCCGCGCTGGTGCCGGGCGCGCGCTACGAGGAGATCGCGGGCGCGCGGCATTTCCCGAATGTCGAGCACCCGGACATCTTCAATCGCATCATGCTGGACTGGCTCAACGAGCAGCACGGCCGGGCATAGGAGCGTTCCATGCGCCTCTCAGGCAAGATCGGCATTGTCACTGCGGCGGCATCGGGGATGGGGCGGGCCGGCGCGGTCCGCTTCGCCAAGGAGGGTGCCGCCGTCGCCGTGGTGGACATCGACGAGGCCGGCGCGCGGGCGGTGGTGGACGAGATCACCGGCGCGGGAGGCAAGGCTTTGGCGCTGTCCGGCGATTTGCGCCAGGACGGATTCGCGCGCGAGATCGTGCGCGCGACGACCCGCGCCTTCGGCGGGCTCGACTTTGTCTGGAACCATGTCGGTCATCCAGGACCGGCTTCCATCGAAAGCCTAGACTGGAAGGATTTCGAGCTGGCGATGGATCTGAATGTCCGCACGGTGCTGGTGACGACCGAGGCGGCGATCCCGGAGCTGCGCGCCCGAGGCGGCGGGGCGCTGCTGTACACCGCCTCCACCTCTGGCCTGGTCGGCTCGCAGTTCAGCCCGGTGTACAACATCGCCAAGTTCGGTATCGTCGGCCTGGTGCGCGGATTGGCGAAGCGGTACGCGCGCGAGAACATTCGTGCCAACGCCGTCTGCCCCGGCCCCACGGACACCCCGATGCTGCGCGTCTTCGTTGCCCGGCCCGACAGCCAGATGCCGCCCGGCGAGACGCCGGAAAGCCTGGTCCAGAAACGCGGCGGGCAGGTTCCGATCGGCCGGCCCGCGCGCCCGGAGGAGGTTGCCAACGCCGCGTTGTTCCTGGTCTCGGACGAGGCCTCTTACATCACCGGCGTGGCGCTGCCGGTGGATGGCGGAGCGACGGCGTGATCCGAGCGGGCCTAACGCGCCGGTTCGATCAGCACCTTCACCTCATCCCCAGGGCTGGCCAGCGCCTCGAATGCGGCCGGCACGTCGGATAGCCCGACACGCCGGCTGATCAAGGAAGCGGCATCGATCCGGCCCTCGGCGATGTTGCGCAGCGTCCGCTCGAACTCCTCGGGCGAATAGGCGTAGCAGAAGCGGAAATCGAGCTCCTTGGCAACCGCGAGCGCGGGCTCGATCCGGTCGGTTTCCATGCACACGCCGACAACCAGGATCTGCGTGGCGACAGGGGCCTCCGCGATCAGGTTTTGCAGCACGCCCGGCACGCCGACACATTCGAAGATGATCGGGCGCCCGCGCAAGGTTCCCTCCGCGAGCGCCTGATAGCGTTGCCCGCGGGTGCGCGGCAGGCCGAACTGCTCCCACGCGCGATGCGGCGACTGGGCGGCGGGATCGATCACTACGTCGGCCCCAAGGTGCTCGGCGGCGCGGCGGCGGCCGGGGGCGAAGTCGGCGGCGATCACCGGACCGAAGCCGCGCGCCTTCAGCGCCGCGATCACCGCCAGGCCCACCGGGCCGCAGCCCACCACC
>DATFDN010000468.1:0-5236 GCA_035252035.1 Acetobacteraceae bacterium
CAAGTCCCGGCGGTTCTCCTTGTGGTTCGCCGGCTTGACGTAGCCGCCGAAATACCCGCCGTCGATCTCGGCGGTCCTGCCCACGCCGCCAATGGGCTTGCCCTTCATCTCCGATGCCATCGCCTCGCGCAGCTTGTGGGCGAGGACGAACGCTGTCTTGTACTGCACGTCCAGGTCTCGCGAGAGGGCGAGCGCGCTCTTGCCCTTGACCTCGTTGCAGAAGATGGCGATGGCCGCGAGGTAATTCCGCAGCGGCATCTTGTGGTGGGCGAACAGGGTGCCGGACGTGATGGAGAAGTCCTTTCGGCACGCCTTGCAGCGCCAGCGCGGCGCCCCGTTCGGGCGGCGGCACTCATAGACCGTCTGGCATTCGCAGTGCGGGCAGGCCGGCTTGCCGCCCGTCGTGGCCCAGCGGATGCGGGCGAAGGCGGCCTCGGCCTCCTCGCCGGTCATGCGCAGGACGGCGCTCAGGGAGAGCGTCCGGGCCTTCGCCGAGAGGAGGAAGTGTTGGGCCAATCACCATATCCGATATGAAGATATCAGATAAGGTATTTTTGGGGGGGTTCTCATTTTCAACAGGAGAATATCAGATATAATAGCCTCCTACCGATCACGGGAGGGTGAGAATGGGCCTTACGGCAACGGAAAGAGAGCTGGCGGAGCGGACCGCCCGGTTCCTGAAAGCGGAGCTGAAGCGGGCCGGCGTGACCTACGCCGAGTTGGCGAAGCGACTAGAGGAACATGGGCTGAGAGAAACTGAAGCGTCCATCGCCAACAAGCTCAGCCGGGGGACGGTCGCGGCGACGTTCCTGCTAGCGACGCTGGCGGCATTGGGAATGGAGGGAGTGCGGCTGGAGGAATTATGATCGCCGGCCGCCGACTTTAGGCTCGGTGTATGGCTCGTCTTTGTCTTCCTCCCTAGGTCCAAACGGAACATGGACCTGACCTCCGAGCGGAAACAAAGTCTCCGCGCTCTCCGCGCTTTCCGAAGTCACTAAGTTCCCAAATAAAGACGGCTTAATGATGGCATTCATCCAAAGACGCCTAATCATTATTCTGGTATATGGACCATCCGGATATCCATACCTAGCAATCAAATCAATTTGGCCTTGAACTCTATCCTTATCAGGAAACGAGTTGCGCTTATAACAAGGAAAGTTGATCTGCATAGCGTCTCTTGGGCCAACAACAAATGGAATTCCACTAGTTTCCAGCTTCGTATCAGGCACTACATTTTCGACGACCAATCTTTGCTCAATCAAATCAATTCTGAGGGGGACACTACTAGCATTGCGCAAAACCACCCGCACTTGCCATTCAGCATTGTGGTTTCCGGCATCCCGATTGAGAATTACCGTCTCTACACGGAGTGCCCATGCGTAGTCAACTAAACCACCCCCTCTCGCTTTTTTGGACTGGTCAAAGAGCCATACAATGCCAATAAATGACCACAAGGCCGAAACAAAGATAAAAAAGAATACGAGAACCGCCGTCAGGACGCCCATGTCCTTGACAAGCGCTGCGATGAAGCCGACCGCGCTCATCACGGCCGCCGTTGGGATAGCTGTGAGAATATTGACTGCGTTACTCGCGTGCGCCAGCCAACTGAGTCCCTCGTTGTGGCGATCGGCCATGCCATCCTCCTTGGCACGCCAATCTGAGGTAGGCACCTCCCATATCCAAGTGAGATTCCGTGAATGCCTGTCTGAGGAACAGACGCGGCGTCAGCCTGCTCTCCGTTCCAGTGGCAGGTGCTGCCTAATACCGTGGAAATCCCGCCCTACAATATGAAAGTGCGGCGGACGATGATCATCAGCATACATGCGCAGGCTCGCCGCGCCGAAACGTTGCAAAGTCGGCATCAGGACAGGCTATAAACTGAAGGTCTATCATTACGCCCCAAGGGCTAAATTACAAGTCCCTAATCTGGTTTTCAGCCAAAGAGGCGCCGACCGAAGTTGACCGCCCTTGCGAAGCAGGGCAAGGCGCCGCGATGCCCAAGCTGGTCGAATCTTTCGCGTCATGAGCGCCCGCGTGCATGTAATCGGGGCGGGGCTAGCAGGACTCTCCGCCGCGCTCTCCATAGCCGAAGCCGGCCGGCCGGTCACAGTTCACGAATCCGGACCAGCCCCGGGCGGCCGATGCCGGTCTTATTTCGACCGCGAGCTGGGCCTGACCATCGACAACGGCAATCACCTGCTGCTCGGCGGCAACCACGCCGCCTTCGCCTATCTCGGCGCGATCGGCGGGACCGCCGCCCTGGCCGGACCGGCCGAACCGATGTTCCCCTTCCACGACCTCAACACCGGCGCCCGCTGGGTGGTGCGGCCCAGTCCTGGACGCGTGCCCTGGTGGGTCTTCTCGCGCCGGCGCCGCGTTCCGGGAACGCGGATTGGGGAGTACCTGAAACTCCTCAGCCTTCGCGGCATCGAGGACGACAGCAGCGTGGCCGAGGCGGTGCCCCCGGGCCGGCTCTACGAGCGCCTCGTCAGGCCTCTCGCCCTCGCCGCCCTCAACACCAAGCCCGAGACGGGCCTTGCCCGCCTGCTCGGCGCCGTCGTGCGCGAGACGCTGATGCGGGGGGGCGCGGCCTGCCTGCCGCGATTCCCTCGCGCGGGCCTCTCGGCGGCCTTCATCGATCCCGCGCTCGCCCGGTTGCGCGCGCTCGGGGCGGAAGTGCGCCTGAAAAGCCGGGTCGCCGCGCTGGAGATCGAGGGGGAACGGGTCGTCACCCTGCACCTGCCCGATACCTCCCTTAAGCTTGGTCCCGGCGAGAGCGTTGTCCTCGCCGTGCCGCCCTGGGTGGCTGGCGATCTGCTGCCCGCCCTGTCGGTGCCCGACGCCTTCGAGGCGATCCTCAACGTCCATTTCCGCCTCGCCGCCGACCCCGGTCCAGCCGGCTTCGTCGGCCTGATCGGTGGGACCGCGGAGTGGGTGTTCGTCAAGGAAGGACACGTTTCGGTGACAATCAGCGCCGCCAACCGCCTGGCCGAGCGTCCGGCTGATGTCCTGGCGGCCACAGTGTGGCCGGAAGTGCGCGCCGCCCTTGATCTGCCGGGGAATCTGGCCGAGATGCCTCCCTGGCGGGTGGTGAAGGAGAAGCGCGCGACCTTCGCGGCCACGGCCGAGCAGGAGCGGCGCAGGCCAGGTCCACGGATTGGACTCGCCAACCTCGCGCTCGCAGGAGATTGGACCGCGACCGGCCTGCCGGCCACGATCGAAGGCGCGATCCGATCCGGGCGCCGCGCCGCCCAGCTTGCCTTGTCATCCTGACGCCAGCGGTTGAATGAACGTCGAGACACTGACACACGCCGACAGCCTGGAACGCAGCGTCTCGCGCGCCGCCGCCGCGCTCGTGCGCCGGCAGCGTCCCGATGGGCACTTCGTGTTCGAGCTGGAGGCGGATGCAACCATCCCGGCCGAGTACGTGCTGCTTGAGCATTTCCTCAACCGGATCGACCCAACGCTGGAAGGCAAGATCGGGGTCTATCTGCGCGCGGCGCAAGGCGCGCATGGCGGCTGGCCCCTGTTCCACGATGGCGCCTTTGACCTCTCGTGCAGTGTGAAGGCGTATTTCGCCCTGCGCTGCATCGGCGATCCGCCAGACGCGCCGCACATGGCGCGCGCGCGCGCGGCGATCCTCGCCGCCGGAGGGGCCGAGCGGAGCAACGTCTTCACCCGCGCCCAGCTCGCGCTGTTCGGCGAGGTGCCGTGGCGGGCGGTCCCGGTCATGCCGGTCGAGATCATGCACCTGCCGCTGTGGTTCCCGTTCCACCTGAGCAAGGTGTCCTACTGGTCGCGCACGGTGATCGTGCCGTTGATGGTGCTGATGGCGCTGCGCCCGCGCGCCCGCAACCCGCGCGGGGTGACGGTGCGCGAGCTGTTCCGCGTCCCGCCCGAGCAGGTGCGCGACTGGATACGCGGTCCCTATCGCTCGGCTTGGGGACGCGCCTTCAGGCACCTCGACAGCGCCCTGCGCCTCGCTGAGCCTATGTTCCCGGCGCGCGCCCGCGAGCGCGCGATCGAGCGCGCCGTGGCATTCGTCACCGAGCGGCTCAACGGCGAAGATGGGCTGGGCGGCATCTACCCGGCCATCGCCAACAGCGTGATGATGTTCGACACGCTCGGCTTTCCGCCCGACGCGCCGGCCGCCGCCACGGCCTGGGAGGCGGTGCGCAAGCTGCTCGTCGTGGAAGAGGGGCGCGCCTACTGCCAGCCGTGTCTGTCGCCCGTGTGGGACACCAGCCTCGCCGGCCATGCCTTGGCCGAGGTGTCGCCGCATGGATCGAAGGAGGTGGATGCCGCCTGCGCGTGGCTGCGCGAGCGGCAGATCACCGGGGTGGTGGGCGACTGGGCCGTGCGCCGCCCCGGCGTGCCGCCGGGCGGCTGGGCCTTTCAATATCGGAACGACTTCTATCCGGACGTGGACGACACCGCCGTGGTCGGGATGCTGCTGGACCGCCAGCGCGATCCCGACCAGGCCGAGGCGCTCCGGCGTGCCCAGGCCTGGATCGTGGGGATGCAGTCGAGCGATGGCGGATGGGGCGCCTTCGAGCCGGAGAACACGCATCTTTACCTGAACCATATCCCGTTCGCCGATCACGGCGCGCTGCTCGATCCGCCGACCGCCGATGTCACGGCCCGCTGCGTCTCGTTCCTGACCCAACTTGGCATGAGTCGCGAAAACCCGGTGATCCGCCGCGCGATCGGTTTCTTGCGGCGCGGGCAGGAGGCGGACGGAAGCTGGTTCGGCCGCTGGGGCACCAACTACATCTACGGCACCTGGTCGGTGCTGTGCGCCTTGAACGCCGCCGGCGTCCCCCATGACGACCCGGCGATTCGCCGGGCGGTCGGTTTCCTCTTGTCTGTCCAACGCGACGACGGCGGCTGGGGGGAGGATGAGGAGAGCTATGCCGATGCCCCGCCGGGCCGCTACCACGAGAGCACCCCGAGCCAGACCGCCTGGGCGCTGCTCGGCCTGATGGCGGCCGGGGAGGTCGATCACCCGGCGGTCGCGCGCGGCATCGCCTACCTGACCCGGACCCAGCGCGGGGACGGAGAGTGGACCGAGCTTCCCTACACCGCCGTCGGCTTCCCGCGCGTGTTCTATCTCCGCTACCACGGCTACCGGCTCTACTTCCCGCTGCTGGCCCTGGCCCGGTACCGGAATCTCCAGCGGGCCAATGACCGCGTTGTATCGGTCGGGTTCTGAGCGGGTCGGGATCGTCACCGGACT
>DATFDN010000469.1:0-3897 GCA_035252035.1 Acetobacteraceae bacterium
TGCGGCGATACAGACCCAGCCGGACCGGCAGATCCCTCACATACGCCTCGGGGATCAGGACTGGCAGGCCGAGCTGGATGTTGGGCGTCCAATCGCGCCCATCCGCCTCGCGACGCCCCTCGCCCGCGCGCAACTCGGCGACCGCATCTTCCAGCATCTGCTGATAGAGTTCGATGCCGACCTCTCGGATATGCCCTGACTGCTCATCGCCGAGCAAATTGCCCGCGCCGCGAATGTCGAGATCATGCGAGGCCAGCGTGAACCCGGCACCCAGGCTGTCCAGGCGCTGCATTACCTCGAGCCGCTTCTGCGCGGCCACCGACAAGCGATGCGTTTGCGGCCAGGTGAGATACGCGTACCCGCGCTGCTTGCCGCGCCCAACCCGACCGCGCAACTGGTAGAGCTGGCCAAGACCGAACATGTCGGCGCGGTGGATCAGCAGCGTGTTGACCGCCGGCATGTCGAGGCCGCTTTCCACAATGTTTGTGGAAAGCAGGATGTCGAACTTGCCGTCGCTGAACTCGGTCATCACCCGCTCAAGCTCGGTCGGGGCGAGACGCCCATGCGCCTGCCCCACGCGCGCCTCCGGCACGATCTCCGCCAGCCGTTCGGCCATGCGCGGCAGATCCTCGATGCGCGGCACGACGCAGAACACCTGCCCGCCCCGGAACCGCTCGCGCTGGATCGCCTCGCGCACGACAACCGAATCGAACGGCATGATGAAGGTTCGCACCGCGAGGCGATCCACCGGTGGCGTGGCGATCACGCTCATCTCCCGCACCCCCGTCAGCGCGAGTTGCAAGGTGCGCGGGATCGGCGTCGCGGTCAGCGTCAGCACATGCACGTCGGACTTGAGCTGCTTCAGCCGCTCCTTATGGGCAACACCGAAATGCTGTTCCTCATCGATTACCAGCAGGCCAAGCTCGGCGAACTGGATGGCCTTGGCGAGCAGCGCGTGGGTGCCGATGACGATGTTCACGCTTCCATCGGCGATGCCCTTGCGCACCTCCGCCGCCTCCTTGGCGGGCACCATACGGGAGAGCTGCGCGACCCGCACCGGCAGCCCCGCGAAGCGGGCGGAGAAGGTGCGGAAATGTTGGCGAGCGAGCAGCGTGGTTGGCACCACCACGGCGACCTGCGCGCCCGCCATTGCAGCGATGAAGGCGGCGCGCAGCGCCACCTCGGTCTTGCCGAAGCCCACGTCGCCGCAGATCAGCCTGTCCATCGGCCGGCCGGACGTCAGATCCTCCAGCACGTCGGCGATCGCGCGTGACTGGTCCTCGGTCTCGACGAAGGGGAAACGGGCGCAGAACTCGTCCCACGATCCCTCGGGCGGCGTGACCGAGATCGCCTCGCGCACCTGGCGTTCGGCGGCGACGCGGATCAGCCCGGCGGCCATGTCGCGGATGCGGCTCTTCATCCGCGCTTTGCGCGTCTGCCAGCCGACACCGCCCATCTTGTCGAGCGCGATGCCCTGGGTCTCGCTGCCGAAGCGCGACAGAACCTCAATGTTCTCGACCGGCAGATAAAGTTTCTCGTTGCCGTCGTAGATCAGACGCAGGCAGTCATGCGCCGCGCCGCTGACCGTGAGCGTCTCCAGCCCGTCATAGCGGCCAATGCCGTATTCCTGATGCACCACCAAATCGCCCTCGGCGATCTCAGTTGCCGCGGCGATGAACTCATCAGCCCGCTTGCGCCGGCGCGGCGGGCGGCTGATACGCTCGCCCAGCAAATCCTGCTCGCCGACCAGCGCGATCCGGTCGGCGACGAAGCCCCGCTCCAGCCCGAGCACGACGAGCGAGATGGAGCCCGCCGGCTTGCGCCGCACCGACGCCCAATCGTCCTCCGGCGCCGCGTCCTTGACGCCGTGCTCGCGCAGCAGGTTGGCGAGAAGCTCGCGCGAGCCACGGGACCAGGCGGCAACGATGACGCGCCGCCCTTCCTCCGCCCAGCGCGCGGCATCGCCGCGGAATTGGTCGAAGACGTTCGCGCGCGCCCCGGCCTGCACGTAGATCGGACCGGGACGGCCGCCGCCATCGATGCCCGTCACGCCCTCGGGGCGCGCGAAGGGGGTGAAGGCGAGCAACGGCCCGCTCGACAGCATCGCGTCCCATCCCACGCGGTCCAGATAGAGCCGGGCCGGCGGCAGCGGCCGGTAGGGCACCTCCCCTTCCCGCGTCGGCCCCTTGCGGGCGGCGTAGTGGTCGGCGATCATCTCCAGGCGCGCGCTCAGCGCATCCTCCGCCTGATAGTCCAGGCTGACAGACGCGCCCGGCATGTAATCGAGCAACGTCTCCATTCCGTCGTGGAACAGCGGCGCCCAGTGCTCCATGCCAGGATGCCGGCGCCCTTCGGAGACCGCGAGATAGAGCGGGTCGGACGCGGCCGGCTGGCCGAACAGCTCGCGCCAGGCGGTGCGGAACCGCGTGATCGCCTCCTTGTCGAGCGGCACCTCGGAGACCGGCCGCAGGACCAGGTGCTGGCGCTTCGCCGCGCTGCGCTGGGTCGCTGGGTCGAAGGCGCGGATGCTCTCGATGGTGTCGCCGAACAGGTCGATGCGCACCGGCTCGGATTCGCCCGCTGGGAAGATGTCGATGATCCCGCCCCGCATCGCGTACTCGCCGGGCTCCATCACCGTGCTGGCGCGCCCGTACCCGTTCGCCTCCAGGAACCGCGCGAGCTGTTCGGAACGCAGGTCGCCATTCACCCGCAGATCGAGGCTGGCACCGCGCAACATCGCCCGCGGCGGCACGCGCTGGAGCAGCGCGTTCACCGTGGTCAGCACCACGCGCGGCTGCCGCGAAGGCTCCAGCAGCCGTCCCAGCGTCGCGATTCGCTCCGACGCCAGGGCGGGATTGGGGGAAACACGGTCATAGGGAAGGCAGTCCCAGGCCGGAAAGCGCAGCACCTCGGCTTCAGGGATCACGAATCCCAGCGTCTCGGCCATCCGCGCCATGCGCGCGTCATCGCGCGCGACATGCAGGACCGGGCCGGCGAACTCCGCCCGGCGCTGCGCCAGCAGGAACGCGTCCCACCCCTCGGGCGCGCCGTACACGGCCGCGCTGCGCGCGAGTGTCTTGCCCATGGCGTTCATGGGCTGCCTCCCGCCGCGTCCCGCATCCGCCGCAGCATGGGCGTGTCGAACTCGGGCGGCACGGGCCGCCGGCCGGACAGCCAATCCGCGAGATCGACGTCCGGCAGCTCCATGATGGCCTCCAGCGCGTCGAGCTCGGCATCGCCCAGGACGGCGATGCGCGACTCGACGAAGCCGCCTACCAGCAGATCAGTCTCGTGCGTGCCCCGGTGCGTGGCCCGGTACAACAGCCTGCGGCGCCGGACATCCAGCGCGCTTGTCTCTGGCTCATTCATCGACACGCTGCGATATAGCCCTGCCTCTCACCTCCTGCCAGCCGTGCCCGACGAAACCCTCGCCCCGCTTTTCGCACCCCTGACCTCGCTGCGCGGCATAGGCCCGTCGCTGGCGAGCCTGTTCGCCAGGGCGATCGGGGGAGAGCGGGTCATCGACCTGCTGTTCCACCTGCCGGATTCCTACATCGACCGGCGCGTGCGCCCGACCATCGCCACGGCGCGGGCGGGCCAGACCGTCACGTTGGAGGTGGAGGTGGTGCGCCACGAGCGCCCGGTGCGGCCCCGCCAGCCCTGGCGGGTGATCGTGCGCGACCCGACCGGCTTCGCCGAGCTGGTGTTCTTCAGCCCCAACCGGGTCGCGCAGATGCCGGGCGGGGCGAAGCTCCTGGTCTCGGGCAAGCTCGACCGCTTCGGCGACCGGCTGACCATGCCGCATCCCGAACATGTCGTGCCGGTCGAGCAAGCCGGGCGGCTGCCGCCGATCGAGCCGGTGTGGCCACTGACCGCCGGGCTGTGGCCGCGCCAAGT
>DATFDN010000470.1:0-4884 GCA_035252035.1 Acetobacteraceae bacterium
GCTTGCGGCGGCAAGCAGGCGAAGCGCAGCCGGAGGGTAGCGCCAGGCCGGATTTGCAGCGTCACGGCGCTTCTACTGTGCCCACCTGAACCGCTGCTCTCCGCCTCGATGCGCACCGCGCCAACGCCAGGGGGAATCTCATATTCCTGAACGACATCACACGGCAGGGGTGTCATCGCCACCTCTAGTCAATCATGACGTGCCAAGCGGACGAGCGCCAATCGCTCTAGCCTTCAAACTACGCGCCCTCGAGTCCCGGCGGAAGGTTCGCGTTACAGCCTTCTCTGGGACGGAAGCAATGCCGGCGGCCGAGTCGCAACGGACGCCCAACGACATTGGCCGGCAGGCCGCTATGAGCGGGCTCGCCATTTCGGCTCCGTTTCCCTATATTGCATCGCATCTAATCGCGCGGCACGCGATTCGCCGCCGCCGATCATTCTGAAAGCGAGACCAGCTTGAGCGACACGCCTGACACTCCCCCCCTCGGGCGGCCGGAGGGATTGCAGCCGGTGATGCTTGAGGAGGAGATGCGACGCTCCTACCTCGACTACGCGATGTCGGTGATCGTCGCCCGCGCCCTGCCCGACGCGCGCGACGGGCTCAAGCCGGTGCATCGGCGCATCCTGTTCTCCATGCAGGAGTCCGGCTACACCGCCGACAAGCCGTACCGCAAATCGGCCCGCGTCGTGGGCGACGTGATGGGCAAGTACCACCCGCACGGCGACGCGGCGATCTACGACGCCATGGTGCGCATGGCGCAGCCCTTCTCGATGCGCGTGCCGCTGATCGATGGGCAGGGCAATTTCGGCTCGGTGGACGGCGACCCACCGGCGGCGATGCGCTACACCGAGGTGCGGCTGGCCCGCGCCGCGGGGATGCTGCTCGACGACATCGACAAGGGCACCGTCGCCTTCCAGCCGAACTACGACGAATCCGCCGAGGAGCCGCGCGTGCTGCCGGCGAGCTTCCCCAACCTGCTCGTCAACGGCGCCAACGGCATCGCCGTCGGCATGGCGACCAACATCCCGCCGCACAATCCGGGCGAGATCATCGACGCCGCGCTGCTGCTGGTCGCGGAGCCCGACACCTCGCTCGACGAGCTGATCGGCGTCGTCCCCGGCCCCGACTTCCCCACCGCCGGCATCATCCTGGGCCGGGCGGGCATCCGCGCCGCGTTCGAAACCGGGCGCGGCTCGATCGTGCTGCGCGCCCGCGCCGAGATCGAGGAGCTAAGGGGCGGCCGGCAGGCGATCATCGTCACCGAGCTGCCCTATCAGGTGAACAAGGCGGCGCTGCTTGAGCGCATTGGCGAGCTCAACCGCGCCAAGCAGCTTGAGGGCATCAGCGAGCTGCGCGACGAGAGCGACCGCTCGGGGATGCGCGTGGTGATCGAACTGAAGCGCGACGCCACGCCCGAGGTGGTGCTCAATCAGCTCTTCCGCTTCACCAACATGCAGGTCGGATTCGGGGTCAACATGCTGGCCCTCGATGGTGGCCGGCCGCGCCTGATGGGCCTCAAGGACGCGCTGATGTGCTTCATCGCGTTCCGCGAGGACGTAATCCTGCGCCGCGCCCGCCATGATCTCGGCAAGGCGCGCGACCGGGCGCATCTGCTGGTGGGCTACAGCATCGCGGTTGCCAACATCGACGAGGTGATCCGCCTGGTCCGCGCCTCCGCCGACCCCCGCGCGGCGAAGGCGGCGCTGATGGGGCGCGACTGGCCGGCCGCCGATATCGGCGCGCTGCTCGCGCTGATCGACGAGCCGGGCAACGTCATCGCGCAGGACAATACGGTGCGGCTGACCGAGGCCCAGGCCGAGGGCATCCTGGAGTTGCGCCTGCAACGCCTGACCGGGTTGGAGCGCGAGAAGATCGAGGCCGAGCTGACCGAGGTCGCGGCGCGCATCCGCGACCTGCTCGACATCCTGGGCTCGCATCCGCGGCGGATGGAGGTGATGCGGGAGGAGCTGCTGAAGGCCCGCGCCGCGCTCGCCTCCCCGCGCCTGACCGCGATCGAGGAGGCCGAGGCCGACCAGGACGACGAGAGCCTGATCGAGCCGGGCCAAATGGTCGTCACCATCACCCGCGACGGCTTCATCAAGCGCACTCCGCTCGACGTGTTCCGGGCGCAGAACCGTGGCGGGCGGGGCCGCGCGGGGGCCGGGACGCGCGGCGACGACGTGGTCACGCGCAGCTTCAACGCGCACACGCACCAATGGGTGCTGTTCTTCTCCTCGGGCGGCAAGGCGTTCCGCCAGAAGGTCTGGCGCCTGCCGGAAGCGGCCCCCACGGCGAAGGGCCGCGCGCTGGTCAACCTGCTGCCGGAGCTCGGCCAGGACAGCATCACCGCCGTGCTGCCGCTGCCGCTCGACGAGGAGCTGTGGGACAGCCTGCACCTCGTGTTCGCCACGCTCTCGGGCAACGTGCGGCGCAACCGGCTCTCGGATTTCCGCAACGTGCGCGCCGCCGGGCTGATCGCCATGCGGCTCGACGAGGGCGACCGGCTGATCGGCGTCGCGACATGCCGGGAGGGCGATGATTTGTTCCTCGCCACCAGGCTCGGTCGCTGCATCCGGTTCCAGATCACCGAGGAGACGCTGCGCGTGTTCGCCGGCCGCGACAGTTCCGGCGTGCGCGGCATCCGTCTCGCGCCAGGCGATGGCGTGGTCAGCCTGTCGGTGCTACGCCATGTGGAGGCCAGCACCGAGGAGCGGGCTTCCTATTTGCGTCTCGCCAATGCACGAAGGCGGGCCGCCGGGATCGAGGCGGAGGACGAGGGAGCCGAGCCGGCCGTGGGCGAGCTCGGCGAGCCGGTCGCCGACGTGGCGCTCACGGCGGAGCGCGTGGCCGAGTTGGAAGAGGCCGAGGAATTCCTGCTGACCGTCACCAGCGCCGGCTTCGGCAAGCGCAGCTCGGCCTACGAGTACCGCGTCACCGGGCGCGGCGGGCAGGGGATCGCCAACATCGCGCTGGCCAAGCGCAACGGCAGCGGCGTGGTCGCGACCTTCCCGGTGCATCAGGGAGATCACGTCATGCTGGTCACGGACGGGGGCCAACTGATCCGGATTCGCGCCGACCAGGTTCGCCTGACGGGCCGCCATGCGATGGGCGTCACCTTGTTCCGGCTGGGCACGGGCGAACATGTGAGCAGCGTGTTCCCGGTGATGGAGGAAGCGGGCGATGACAATGGCGCAGCCGAGAGCGGCGAGGGAAACGGCGGTGTCTGAACGGCCGCGGATCGGCCTCTATCCGGGCACGTTCGATCCGGTGACGAACGGGCATCTTGACGTGATCGCCCGGGCCGCGCGGCTGCTGGACAAGCTCTTTGTTGGCGTGGCGGTCAACACGGGCAAGAGTCCGCTGTTCACGCTGGAGGAGCGCGTGGATCTGGTCCGGGCCGAGGTGGCGGGGATCTCCGGGCGTGGCGGGGCGGCGATCGAGGTGGTGCCCTTCCAGGGCTTACTTGTCCAGCTCGCCCGCGAATTGGGTGCCAGCATGATCGTGCGGGGCCTTCGCGCGGTCTCGGATTACGACTACGAGATCCAGATGGCCGGCATGAACTACCGCATGGCACCCGATATCGAGACCGTGTTCCTGGCGGCGAGCGAGCGCCACCAGTTCATCGCCTCCCGCCTGGTCAAGGAGATCGCGGCACTCGGCGGGGACATTTCCTCCTTCGTGCCGCCGCTGACCTTGCAGCGCACCTTGCAACGCCTGCGCGCCTGAACCGTTTGCTGGGAGTTCCTTGATGCGCCGACGCACCCTGATCGCCGCCCCGGCGGTCGCCACCCTCATGATCGGACACCGCATGACCGACACCGCTTCCGCGCAGCCGCGCCCCGATCAGGCCAACACGCTGCACCTGGACCTGAAATCCGGCCGAGTCGTGATCGAGACCTTCCCCGATATCGCCCCGAAGGCCGTGGAGCGCGTCAAGACTCTGGCGGCGCAGGGTTTCTATGACAACACCCCGTTCCATCGGGTGATCGAGGGTTTCATGGCCCAAGGCGGTGATCCCACCGGCACCGGCACGGGCGGCTCTCCCCTGCCCAACCTGCCGGCCGAGTTCACCACCAAGCGCCGCTTCCTGCGCGGCACGTGCGGCATGGCCCGGACCGCCGATCCGAACAGCGCCAATAGCCAGTTCTTCATCATGTTCGCCCCGGCGAGCCATCTCGATGGCCAGTACACGATTTGGGGCCAGGTGGTGCAGGGCATGGAATTGGTGGACGCGATCAAGCGCGGCGCGGGCTCGGGCGGCACGGTGCAAAACCCCGACCGTATCGTGCGGATGCGCCCCGCCGACGGGGCTGCCTAGCGGCCGGTTGACCCAGCCCGTTTCTTGTCGTTCAAGGCGCGGGGGAGCCCGTAGCTCAGCCGGTAGAGCACGAGACTTTTAATCTTGGGGTCGTGGGTTCGAGTCCCACCGGGCTCATTAAGTAGTTCAATGCCCTGAATGGCCATGTCCCCTTCCGTAACGAGCCATTGGCCGGGGCCAATGAATCACCCCGGCTCGGGAGTCTCCGTGGGCAGCCGAGATGCCCCCGCAGGAGAGTCTGTGCGCTTCTGCCCATGCCCTGTAGCACGGGGTGCGGTCGCGGCGGAGCCTCACTGTCCTCCGGTGGTTTGATGAACGGTCCCAAAGCGTTCCCCGCCGTCAATCTCTACGAGCTGCTCGTCCAGGGCGTGGTGGACTATGCCATCTTCATGCTCGATCCGGAGGGGCGGGTGGTAAGCTGGAATCCCGGCGCGCAGCGCATAAAGGGATACGCGGCCGAGGAGATCATGGGCGAGCACTTCTCCCGCTTCTACACCGACGAGGAGCGCGCCGCCGGTGTGCCCACGAGGGCATTGAAGATAGCCGCCGGGACTGGCCGTTTCAGT
>DATFDN010000471.1:0-2936 GCA_035252035.1 Acetobacteraceae bacterium
GTTCTGGCTCAGCCTGCTGCTATCCTTGCTGTTCCACCTCGCCGACGCATCGGAAGCGTTCTATCTCGCGCGGCTCGTTGACACGCTGCTCGGCGCGGGCATCGCCATCCTTGTCACGACCGTGCTGCTGCCGGTCCGCACCGGCGACCAGGTCCGCGACTTGCTCGCCGGGCTGCTCGACCTCACGGCGGCGAAGCTGCGGCACATGGCGGAGGCGCTGAGCCAGCCCGGCGCCCACGCCCGGAACCGCAGCCTCCAGGATTTGCTCGACGCCTCGGACAAGCTGCGCGCCGTCGCCACGGCGGAAGGGCTGGAGGCGCTGCTGCTCCGCCAGCCCCGGACGGAGGTGCGGCAGCGTCAGGCCGCGTTGGCCCGGATCACCCGCTGCCTGCTCTACGCCGATCAGCTCATGCCGCTGATGGAGGGACAGGATACGGAGGCCGGCGAGCTGCTGGGTGCGCTGGGCGCCGCCATTGGCGAGATCGCCGCTTCCGTCCGGCACGGCACGCCGCCCCCCATCCTGCCGGAGCGTCCGGCGGAGTTCGAGGCGCGGTTCACGGCGGCGTATCGCGCCGGCCGCGTCAGCCTCGCCAAGCTGGAGGCGAATCTGCGGCTGGTGGAGGCGCTGTCGGGGTTGGCGCAGGCCGCAGGCCGCCTCGCTGCCAGCGCGCCCGGACCGGCGAGCGATTTGCGGGGCGCCGGCTCACGTGTCGCGCCCCATTGACGAGATGAGATCGGCTCTAGCCACGAACCTTCAGCGTGGCGTCGAGCCAATCGAACACCACCTGGTTGCGCCGCTGGGGGGCCAGCGGCGCGTCGTGGTACGCGGCGCCCTCGGCGGCGGTGAATGTCACCAGCGTCTTCGGGCAGGTCAGCAGGTCATAGAGTTGCCGCCCGCCATCCGGAAAGAACTGATCGAGTTCGTACTGCGTCACCAGCATCGGCGCGGCCACCCGTGGTGCGACATCGGCGACCTGGTACTGCATCACGGTCTGGCCGAGGCTCCAGAGATCCGTGAACACCTGGCCGGCGCGGGCGGCGTCGAGGTATTGCGGGCCGTAAATCTCGGACCGCTTTGCCAGCGTGAAGCGGTCCTGCGGCGGCAAGACTGGGATCACGTCGTGTTGCCAAATGCCGTTCACCCGACTCTCGGTCGCGCCATTCGCGAACAGGTTCCGGATCGAGGCGGGCCACGCGTTCCAGGTGGCGACGAAGCCGGGATCGGCGCAGACTGCGGCGAGTCGTTTCTCGAACGCGGCGGCGCGCGTCACGAGCGCGCCGCCGAGGCTCCATCCAGTCAGGGCGATGCGGGCGGTGTCCACGTCGGGGCGGGCGTGCAGGAAATCGACGATCGGCGTGATGACCTTCTCCCAGTCTGGCCGGAACGGGATCTTCCGCTCGAACAGCATCGAGCCCTGACCTGGCCCCTCGAAGATCAGCGCGTTCCAGCCGCGCTCGATCGCGGCGGCGCCCCCGAAGGCGTACACGTCCACGTTTTGGGCATCGCTGCCGTTCATGACGATCACGGTGGGACGGCGGCCGCCTTGCCGCGCGGCCAGGAAGTAGCCCGGCATGGCGGTGTTTTCGTACGGAACCCGCACGGGCTGGAACGGCGGGTCGAAGAGCTGCGTCGCGGCGTTCCATTGCCGCTGCATGAGCCGGTAGACGTTCTCTTCCATCTGCGGCGTGCTTGTCCCCAGAACGAAGAACAGCGCCTGATCGTAATACTGCGCCGACCGTAGATAAGCCGATCGCGCGCTGGCCGGATATCCCGCGGCCAGTGCGTCGGCCGCGATCTTGCCCACGCTCCGTGCCGTGTTCATGAAGCCGTCATAGAAGGTCTGATAGCTGGCGCCGGCCGCGTTGATCGCGTTCACGGTCGCCAGGATCTCGCCAGCCTCGCCCGCGCCGTAGGCCGTCTCGCCGAGTGCGAACAGGGCTTCGAAGTTCATGTCCGGCGCGGCGAACAGCCGCAAGCCGGTCGTCGGCGCGGGATTGGCTGCCGCTTCGACGGCAGCCTGCGCACCTGCCCTGCCCCTCGCCATTGCTATCGCCGCGCTGCCGGCGAGCGCTGACCGGCCGAGCAAGGATCCGAGCAAGGATCTGCGACTCAGCGAATCTGTAGGCACACGCCTCTCCTCTGCCCTGCGACTGTCGCAGTAGGCTGGGTGAGGCGGCCTTTTGCAAGCTGGAACATTCCGCGACCTGGCGGTCGGCCGAGGACAATACCGGACCTCGCCTGATACGAAGCGAGCGTGGCGCTCAGGTGCCCGCCTCCGCCAGCACGCGCAGGAACGCACCCTGCCGCAGCAGCTCCGCCTGCACCTTGTCAATCGGCACCGCGCGTGGTGTCACGCCATGGCGCACCGAGAGTCCGGCCGCAACGCCGGCGGCCTGCCCTGTCAGCCAGCATTGCGGGATCTCGCGCAGGAACGAATGGCTTGCGGCATCCGACGATATGTGCTGCCCGGCCACCAGCAACCCGTCCACCGTGCGAGGCACCAGGCAGCCGTACGGCACGGACACTGGTGGCAGCTTCGGCGACAACGACGGCGACACACCGATTTCGTCCTCGTGCGGCGTGGCTTCGCTCCACCGCTCCCGCGTCACGCGCGCCACGCCCGGCAGCCGTCGCGAATGCCGCACGCCAAGCTGCGGCGCCGATAGCATCAGAAATGCCTGCTCGAACCCCGGTGCATGGGCGCGGTAAACCTCGAGGTGCTGCGCCATCACCCGGTGTGAACGCACCTCCACCTCGGTGAGATCCTGGATATCGACTGCGGAGTACCCGGACAGCCGTGGTCCCATGAACAGCGCAACGTCATTACGCCAGGAGACGAACGGGCGCTCGAACAGGCCACCACACTGCGCGCGGCCACGCTCCATGAATGCCGCGAAACCGGCCGCGTCGCCGGTCTTGAACGCGATCCAGCGCG
>DATFDN010000472.1:0-4735 GCA_035252035.1 Acetobacteraceae bacterium
ACGGCGGTCGGCACCGCCCTGCTGCCCATGCTCTCGCGTCAGGTCCGCGCCGGCGAGGCGGAGGCATCAACCGCGACGCTGAACCGGGCGCTGGAATACGCGCTGTTCCTCACCTTGCCCGCCGCCTTGGCGCTGATCGTCTCGGCCTGGCCGATCATGTTCGCGCTGTTCGATCGCGGCGCCTTCGGGGCGGAGAGCACGAGGCTGTCATCGCAGGCGCTCGCCGCGTACGCCCTTGGCCTGCCGGCCTTCGTGCTGGTGAAGGTGCTGGCGCCCGGCTTCTTCGCGCGCGGCGACACGGCGACCCCGGTGAAGATCGGCCTGGCGGCGGTGGCCCTGAACTTGGGCCTAAACCTGGCGTTCATGGGACCGCTCCGCCAGATGGGTCCGGCGCTGGCCACCAGCGTCGCCGCGACGGTCAATGCCGCCTGCCTCGGCGGTGTCCTCGCGCGCCGCGGCCAACTCCGCCTCGACGCGCAGTTCCGCCTCCGGGTGCCCCGGATGCTCGCCGCCGCGCTGGTGATGGCGGCGGTGCTGGCCGGCGCGCAGTGGGCGTTGTTCGGCATCGCCGTGCCGCACGGCGCGTTGCGGCTGGCCTCCCTCGGCGCGCTGATCGCGGCCGGGCTCGCCGCGTATGTCGGCGCTGGGCACGCTCTGGGCGCCTACGACCTGCGCGACGCAACCCGAATGCTGCGCCGCCGCGTCTTGCCCCGCGCTGGACGATCGGCCATCACTCCGCCTTCCGCACCGCTGTCCTGACAGGCTCCCCGCCCCATGTCGCGCATCTTCTCCGGCATCCAGCCATCCGGTATCCCGCACCTCGGCAACTACCTCGGCGCGATCCGCAACTGGGTGGCGTTGCAGGACTCGCACGAGTGCCTGTGGTGCGTCGTCGATCTGCACGCCATCACGCAGTGGCAAGATCCGGCGGCGCTCACTCGGCAGACGCGGGAAATGGCGGCGACGCTGCTCGCCTGCGGCATCGACCCGCGCCGGCACATCCTGTTCCTGCAATCCGCCGTGCCGGCCCATGTCCGGCTGACCTGGATCTTCAACTGCGTCGCCCGGCTCGGCTGGCTCAACCGCATGACGCAGTTCAAGGACAAGGCGGGCAAGGACCGGGAGAACGCCTCGGCTGGCCTCTACACCTATCCGGTGCTGATGGCCGCCGACATCCTGGCCTATCACGCGACGCATGTGCCTGTGGGCGACGACCAGCGGCAGCATCTGGAATTGGCCAACGACATCGCCCAGAAGTTCAATCACGATTACGGCAAGGAGTTCTTCCCCGCCATCCATCCCCTGATCCTGGGGCCGGCGGCACGGGTGATGAGCCTGCGCGACGGCACGAAGAAGATGTCCAAGACCGACGTCTCGGATCAGAGCCGGATCAACCTGAATGACAGCGCCGATACCATCGCCCTGAAACTGCGCCGCGCCAAGACCGATCCCGAGCCGCTGCCCGCCGATCCGCACGGCTTGGAGAAGCGTCCAGAGGCACGCAACCTGGTCGGCATCTACGCGGCCCTCGCTGGCACCGATCATGCGGGCGTGCTGCGCGAGCACGCGGGCAAGGGCTTCGGCGCCTTCAAGGAGGCGTTGACCGAGCTGATGCTTTCCAAGCTGGCGCCGATCGCGCGCGAGGCGGAGCGGCTGCTGGCCGATCCGGCGCAGATCGACGCGATCCTCCGGGACGGCGCGGCGCGGGCGGCGGCAATGGCCGATCCGATCGTCGCCGAGGCGGAGCGTCTGGTCGGCTTCCTGCGCGCCTGACCGGAGAAAACAGGGGCGCCGCGTACTCCCAGGCGAGCTCGGCCCGGCGCCCCTGCTACCGGAGGAATGCCCACCGTAGCGGGAGAAGCTTAACCAAGGGTTAACCGCTCCACTCCCCCTCGCGCGCACCTCTCCCGCTCGCGGGAGAGGTGTAGCGGCCGCGATCGTCGGGACTTTGCCAAATCCAACCATCTGTGGTGGCCTGGATGGCGCAAACGATACGAGCGGATACCGAGCCATGGACATCGGTTTAATGATGATTTTCTCTAGCTATGGCTGGGAGGGAATCAGCGACAGGCAGGTTTGGGACGAGGATCTGCGCTTGGCGCGTCAGGCGCCCGGCTTGGGCTTCGACGTGCTCTGGTCGGCCGAGCATCATTTCTTTGATTACTCGTTCTGCCCGGACAACCTGCAGCTCATGTCCTATCTCGCGGCCGCTTGCCCAGGGATCGATCTCGGCACGGCGGCGGTCATCGTTCCCTGGCATGACCCGCTGCGGGTCGCCGAGCAGGCCGCCGTGCTGGACTATCTGTGCGATGGACGCTTGCGCCTGGGCCTTGGCCGGGGTCTCGCCCGGCGCGAGTTCACGGCTTTCCGCGGCACGATGAACGAGAGCCGCGAGCGTTTCGACGAGGCCGCGCCGATGATCGTCAACGCGCTGCGCACGGGCTGGATCGAGGGGAATGGCAAATTCTACCCCCAGCCCCGCGTCGAGATCCGCCCACGGCCCGACCACAGCTTCGACGGGCGGATTTATGCCGTCGCGTCCAGCGAGGATTCAGTAGATTCGGCCGCCAAGCTGGGCGCGCATATGGTGATGTTTTCCGACCGCCCCTGGCCGATGCGGCTCCCGGCGATCCAGCTCAATCGCACGCTGCACGCCAAGTACCACGGCATCCCGGCGCCGGCGATGATGATTACCGATTTCTGCGTCTGCGCACCGACGCTCGACGAGGCAGAGCAGTCGGCACGCAAATACATGGGCAAGTTCGTCGAGAGCAACTTCCATCACTACGAGTTTCTTGGCGAGCATTTCGCGACCGTGAAGGGGTATGACGCCTATGCCCAGAAGGCCGAGATCGCGCGCAAGGGCGGACTCGAAGGCGCGGTCGAGGGCTTTATGAAGGCGGCGATCTGGGGCACGCCTGACCGCATCCTGCGGGAGCTGGATGAGCGCCGCCAGGTGATCGGCGACTTCGAGCTCAATGTCTCCTTCCGGTTTGGCGGTATCCCATATCCGAAAGCGGAGGTGTCGCTTCATCTGTTCGCGAAGGAGGTTCTGCCCGTTCTCAAAAGCTGGCAGCCTGCGGTAACGGCAGCGAACGCGGCGGAGTAGACGGCCCCTCGCCAGCCTCGCTGATCTATGACGCAAGGGAGGAATTTCGAATGGCAAAAGAAATTCTTTGCGGCTTCGGTGTCGATATCGATGCCGTCGCCGGCTGGCTCGGCTCCTATGGCGGGGAGGACTCGCCGTCCGACATACAGCGCGGCGTGTTCGCGGGCGAGGTTGGCACGCCGAGGCTGCTGAAGCTGTTCGACAAGTTCAAGATCAAGGCAAGCTGGTTCATCCCCGGCCACTCGATTGAGACGTTTCCCGAGCAGACGCGGATGATCGTCGCGGCCGGTCACGAGATCGGCGCGCATGGCTATTCGCACGAGAACCCTGTGGCCATGACCCGCCAGCAGGAGACTGACGTACTCAAGAAATCGATCGAGCTGATCGAGAAATTCTCGGGCAAGAAGCCGCGCGGCTATGTCGCGCCCTGGTGGGAGATGTCCGCCGCGACCGCCGAGCTGCTGCTTCAGAACGGCTTCCGCTACGACCATAGCCAGGCCTATCACGACTTCATGCCGTTCTACGCCCGGGTCGGCGATTCCTGGACCAAGATCGATTACTCCAAGTCCGCTTCCGAATGGATGCGGCCGCTCCAGCGCGGCAAGGAGGTGGATTTAGTGGAGATCGGCGCCAACTGGTATGTCGATGATCTGCCACCGATGATGTTCATTAAGAAATCACCCAACAGCCACGGCTTCGTGAATCCGCGCCACCTTGAGGAGATGTGGCGCGACGAATTCGACTGGGTGTACCGCGAGATGGACTACGGGGTGTTTCCCATCACCATCCATCCGGACGTGAGCGGCAGGCCGCAGGTGCTGCTGATGCTGGAGCGGTTGATCGGGCACATCAACGCGCATGACGGCATCCGCTGGATGACGATGGAGGAGATCGCGGAAGACTTCCGCCGCCGCCAGCCGTTCCAAGCATAAGAGACCGCCATGTGCGTGCTATGCAGCCAGATCTTCACGGAGGTCCATTGGTCGGAGCGGCAGCTTGACCCGTCGATGACCAGCGAGGGCGCTGGGGAGACGCTGCGGCGGCAAAGCCGGCACGCCCGCATCCGGCTGATCGGCAAGGTGCTGGCCCAGTACGGTCTGGAAGCTAGCGATGATCTCAGCGCCACGAATTATGTGGTCGGCGATCGCAAGGGGAATCGTGTCGTGGTCGCCAGCCTGGCTGGGTTGTGGCCGGAAGCGGCCCGGCTGGCCGGCCGGCCGCTCGATCCCCTGGACAAGGGTCTGCTCGCGGGCTTGTTGGAGGCGGAGGGCAGAGGCGACGAATGACTCACGAGCCGCGTGCGGTCAGCATCCTGTCGGGCTTCCTTGGCAGCGGGAAGACAACGCTGCTCCGCCGCTACCTGGCCGAGCGCGACGGTCCGGGTGTCGCCGTCATCATCAACGAATACGGCGCGGTTGGGGTCGATCATCACCTGGTCCGGATGGTCGAGGAGCGATCGGCCGTCATCCAGGGCGGCTGCGTTTGCTGCAACCGCCGCGAGGATCTGGTCGGAACCCTACGCGAACTGCTCGATCTGGAGCAAAGCGGGCGGCTCGCGCCGATCCGGCAGGTGGTGATCGAGACGAGCGGACTGGCCGACCCGGTTCCGATCCTGTTTACCTTGGC
>DATFDN010000473.1:0-2959 GCA_035252035.1 Acetobacteraceae bacterium
GCTGTCAGCTCATCGTCCTTGATGAAGTCGATGTCCGCGGCGCACAACGCATCGACCAATTCGGCGGTCTGCTCCGGCGTCAGCCCGATGCTCGGCTTGATGATGGTCCCGATCAGCGGCTGGCGCGCCACACCGGCCATCGCCCGCGTGCCGGGAACGGCGAATTTCGGGCCGGGGAATTGCTTCGCGTAGCTCTCGGGCAGGTCGATGTCTAGGAGGCGGATGCCGGTCAGTTCGCCCAGCTCGAACAGGTTGCCAGCGACGGTGGCGAGCAGCGTGGGCAGGTTGACGCCGACGTTGCCGATCGGGAACGCGATGTCGATATGGCCCCGATGATAAGGGCCGGAGCGGCGGCGCCGTTCCATGTGCGCGCTGGCGAGGCTTGGTGCGGATGCCGGCGGGAGCGGATCGATGCGCAGCACGCGCGCTCGCGAACGCTCCTTCAGTTCGTCGGTTTCCCCTGGAAGTGCGAGGAACGTGCCGCTCGACTGTTCCCCCGCGATGATCTCCGCCGCGCGATCGAGCGGTTCAGGGCTTTCGATCCAGTACCGGGCGTGGAATTCGGGTCGTGACGCGCTCATGGCATGTCATCCCCCTTAGGCAACCCGCAAATGCAGGCCGCCATCGACGACGAGTTCGATGCCGTTGATGTATTTCGCGTCGTCCGAGGCGAGGAACACGGCGGCATGGGCGATGTCCCACGCGTCGCCCATCCGCCCGGTGGGCGAGGCCGCGTGGCGTGCCGCGATCATCGCCTCGCGGTCGCTGTGATGGCCGGCCATGTGCTGATAGATATGCGGCGTGTCCATCAAGCCGGGCAGGATGCAATTGGCGCGAATGCCGCGCGACGCGTACTCGATCGCCAAGCCCTTGGTGAACTGGTTCACCGCTCCCTTGGAGGCGTAGTAGGCGGAATAGTTGTACCCGGTCCAGCGGATGCTCGCGATCGAGGAGATGTTGATGACCGCGCCAGCGCCTTGGGCCGCCATGATCGGCAGCGCGCATTTGCAAGTTAGGAACATGCTCTTGACGTTCACCGCCATGACCCGGTCCCAGGTCTCCTCGGTGGTTTCCACCGGACCGCCTTGCGAGGTGATGCCGACATTGTTGTGCAGGATGTCGATGCGGCCGAATGTCCTCTTCGCCTCGTCCACGGCGCGCGATACGTCCGCCAACTTGGTGACATCGGCGGCGATGGAAACGGCCTCTCCGCCTTCGCCGCGGATGATCTCGCGGGTTTCCGCCGCGGACGCCTCGGCCAGATCCACCGCGACCACCCGCGCGCCCTCGCGCGCATACGCCACCGCGGCGGCCTTACCGTTTCCCCATCCCTGGCCGACCGAGCCGGCGCCAAAGACAATGGCGACCTTGCCTTGCAGTTTCTTGTTCATTCGTCTCCCCTCCCTCCCTTGTCGTTCCGCGCCGCTTATGGCGCCAGCGCGGCGCGTATCCGGTCCAGGGCCGCGCGCCGTTCCCGCCGGGCGGCGAGCGCCTCGTCCAGGCTCACGCCGCGGAACCGCACCTTCGCGTGGGGCTGCAACTGCGCGATCCGGTCCATGTCCGCCGATATGACGGTCCCGAGCATGAAATAGCCGCCGCCGGACACCGCATCGCGATGCAGCACGATCGGCTCGGTGCCGCCCGGCACTTGGATCGAGCCGTATGGATAGCCGCTGTCCACGATGTTCGAGGGATCGGAACCGGCGCCGAAGGGCTGCTCGCGCGCGACGAACTCCAGGGGACGGCCGCCGCGGAAGCGGTAGCCGATCCGGTCGGCCTCCGGCGCGACCGTCCAGGTATCTTCAAAAAAACCGCGTCCGGCCACCTCGGTGAGGCGGTGCCAATAAAGGCCCGGCACCACCCGCAAGTCGGCGGAGGCGCTGATCCCACGCATCGCCTCCGGCACGCTCCGCCCCGGCGCCGCATGGCCCTTGGGAGTCCCCGTCGGCAGCACGTCCCCGGCGCGCAGCGCGCGGCCCTCATGACCGCCAAGCGCGCCGAGGGCGTAAGTGGAGCGGCTGCCGAGCACCTCCGGCACGGCGATGCCGCCGGCGACCGCGATGATGGCGCGCGCGCCGCCGCGCAGATAGCCGAAGCCGAGCACCTGGCCGGCGCGCACGGCGAAGCTGGTCCATGACGGTCGCGGCTCGCCATCCACCTTCGGCGGGAGGTCGGCGCCCGTTACCGCGACGAGCGCATCGGCGGTGAAGCGCAGCTCGGGGCCGAGAAACACCGCCTCCAGGGCCGCGTCGCCTTCCGTGTTGCCGACCAGGAGGTTGGCGGCACGGAGCGCGGCACGGTCCATCGCGCCCGAGAGCGGGATGCCGAGGTGGTAATAGCCCGGCCGGCCAAGATCCTGCACCGTCGTGGACAAGCCGGGCTTGAGAACCTCAACCGCCATGGAGCGCCTCCAGCAGCATCGCGTTGGTGCCAGCCGGGTCCGCGTGGAACGCATCGAGCGAGAAGCGCACCGGACGGATGCGCGGCGCCCAGCGTCCCGCCTCCGCGTCCGCGGCGATGGCGTCGTGCTCATCGCGCCCGATGGGGCGGAACGAGACGATGTCGCCCGGCCGGAAGAAGATCATGAACTCGCGCAGATAGCGCACGCGCTGCGCCGGGTCGTAGATCGGCATGGGCGTGATGCCGAACAACTGATAGCCGCCCGCGCCGCGCACCGAGTAGATGCAGCCGAAACAGCCGCCGTGGCCGACAGTGAGGCGCGGCGTGTCGGTGCGCGGGCGCAGGTATTTCGGAACCTGGATCTGCCGGGCGCGCTCGACCATTTGGTACATGAAGGGCAGCCCGGCGACGAAGCCGACCATGGTGACGAACCATGGCGATCCGGCATGGGCCGCGACGAAAGCGGCCACGCTGTCGTAGCCGTTCACCCGCGCGGCGTATTCCAAATCGGTCGAGGCCGGATCTTGATGGCGCTCGCGGAAGCGCATGAGGGTCTCGC
>DATFDN010000474.1:0-2974 GCA_035252035.1 Acetobacteraceae bacterium
CTCGACCGAGGCATCACGGCGCGGCATGGCGGACGCATAGCCGTGCCGCCGCATGTGATTGAGCAGCCGGCACACATACTCGCAAGTCAGGTCGGCCTTCAGCGTCCACGACGCATTGGTGTAACCGAACACCGAGGCAAGGTTCGGCACGTCGCTGTACATCATTCCCTTGTACAGGAAGCTCTTCGAGAGATCGACGCGGTGCCCGTCCACGCTGAATGCGACATCGCCCAACAAGTTGAGCTTGAGGCCCGTCGCGGTCACGACAAGGTCGGCCGGCAGCTCCTTCCCTGAACGCAGCCGGATGCCGCTTTCCGTGAACGTGTCGATGTGGTCCGTCACCACGGAAACGCGCCCGGCGCGGATCGCCTTGAACAGGTCGGAGTCCGGCACCAGGCAAAGCCGCTGGTCCCACGGGTTGTAGCGCGGCGTGAAATGCGTGGCGACATCGTACTCGGCGCCCAGCTCCTGGCGCACCATGTCAAGGATGCGCTGCTTGGTCTGCTCCGGCCGTCGCCGGGCAAGATTGTAGAAGAACATGGTCAACGCCACGTTCCGCAACCGCGTGAGCCGGTAGGCCAGCTTCGCCGGCAGGCGGCGGCGAAGCTTGTTGGCGAGGGCGTCCTCGGACGGGCGCGAGACGATATAGGTCGGCGAGCGTTGCAGCATGACGACATGCGCCGCCTCCTTCGCCATCTCGGGCACCAGCGTGACGGCGGTCGCGCCGCTGCCGATCACCGCGACCCATTTGCCCCTGTAGTCGAGATCCTCGGGCCAGAACTGCGGGTGGATGATGCGGCCCTTGAACCGCTCGATGCCGGGGAAATCAGGCGCGTGCCCCTCGTCGTAGCTGTAATAGCCGGCGCAAATCAGCAGGAAGTTGCATGTGAGGGAGACGGCCTCGCCCGTGTCGGTCCGCTCGGCCTCCACCGTCCAGCTTGCATCGTCCGACGACCAGGACGCGCGCCGGACGCGGTGGTGATAGCGGATGTGCCGATCGATGCCGTGCTCGGCCGCCGTGTCGCGCACATATTTCAGGATCGACGGGCCATCGGCGATCGCCTTGGCCTCCCGCCACGGCCGGAAGACGTAGCCTAGCGTGAACATGTCGGAATCCGAGCGGATGCCGGGATAGCGGAACAGATCCCAGGTGCCGCCGATCGCCTCGCGCGCCTCCAGGATCGTATAGCGCAGTCCGGGGCATCGCGCCTGAAGATGATAGCCCGCGCCGATGCCGGACAACCCGGCCCCGACGATCAAGACATCGAAGTGCTCCGTCCCCGTGCGGCCTGGCACGGTCGCGATGGGGGCACTCTGGTCATCCATGCGGTTGGTCCTGTCTATTGGCTTGGTGGAGGAACGCGGCGGCGGCGGCAAGCGAGCGCCGCGCCTCGGGGATGATGGCATGGCCGAATTGCCAGCCATGCGGCACGACGGGCCAGACCTGTAGCTCGACCGGAACCCCGGCCGCGCGGGCTCGCTCGGCGAGGCGGACGGAATCATCACGCAAGACCTCGCGCTCGCCGACATGGATCAGCAGTGGCGGCAATCCGGCAAGATCTCCGTAGAGGGGCGAGGCCAGCGGCGCGCGGGGATCGGCGCCCTGGAGATAGGCCCTGGCCAGGTGCCACAGGGGCTCGCCGCGGAACATGGCATCGCGCCGCGTATTGCTGCGCAGCGAGGCGCCAGTCCCGACCAGGTCGGTTGCGGGCGAGAACAGCGCCGCCGCATCAGGCAGCATCGCGTCGCCTGCATCCCGCAAGGCAAGCATCATCGCCAGAGCGAGATTGCCCCCGGCGGAATCCCCCGCCACGCCCATCCGGCCCGGCACAGAGGCGCGCAGCGCGCGCCAGGCCGCGACGGCATCCTCAAGCGCGGCCGGGAACGGGTGCTCGGGAGCGAGGCGGTACTCAGGGGCGAAAACGCGGAAGCCCTCATGGGCAAAGGCGGCGGTGATCGGCCGGTGCGTGCGCGGCGAGCAGGCGATGAAGCCGCCGCCGTGCAGGTAAAGCAGCACCGCTCGCGCGTCGCTGGCGCCCTCCGTCCACTCGCCGGGAACCCCGCCCAGCCTGTCCGGGCGGAAGCGAACGCCGCGCGGCGGGGGCAGGGGTTTCACGCCTTCGAACACCGCCCGTACGCGCTGGAGATCCTCCATCGTCCCCAGGCGGCGCTTCATCCGCCAGCGGACCAGGGCGGCGGCAAGGTGCGCCTGCCAGCTTCCACCCGGTCTCACGCGTCACCTCCGCCGAACCCACCCAGTTCGGCGGCGAGTTGCCTTGCGGCACGCTCCAGAACCGAGGTGCCCTTGCGGCTGCTCCGGCTGCCTCGCCCGGCGGCACGGGCGAGGCGACGCCGGAGCTGGCGCACGCCGGCCAGCATCAGGTGGGCAAGGGAGTCATCGGGCAAGGCAGCGGCGAATTCGTTCAACTCGGCGGCGGAGAGGCGGGCGGCGAGCACATCGATGTCAGGTTCCGCCGAAGCGTCTGGAGGATCAGGCGCCCGGCTCCGGACGTGCTTCACCTTGGGCTGCGCAACGGGCGTGCTTGGCGGCTCGGGCTTAGGGGAGGCGGGAAGGGATGCACCGAAGAAATCCGCCTGCCGTTCGTCCACTGCTGGCCGCCGCGCCACCTGAGCCCCTGCTGTCTATTGGCCTTATATGTAGGTATCCGGACAGTCTGCCTCCACAGGGACGAGGCCGCGCGTCCCTGGTTCCCGTCATCCGCCCTTCAAAGCGGCCAGATCGGCCACGGCGCGTTGCTCCCAGAATTTCGCCCCTTGCGCGCGGGCGACCGCGATTGCCGCCTCGAAAGCGGACCGCGCTCCGGCAATATCGCCTGTGGCCAGCCGGGCGCGTCCGAGGATTCGGTAATTCTCCGCCAAGAGCCAACGGTCGGGGGCGATGTCGGCGCGCTGAACCGTATCGGCCATCAAGCTCGCAGCCTCTTCCGCCTGCCCGCACCGAAGCAGCACGTTG
>DATFDN010000475.1:0-6765 GCA_035252035.1 Acetobacteraceae bacterium
ATCCCCACTCGCCAGATCGCCTCGATCTCCTCGGGCATTCCCTCGGCGCGGTACTCGCGCGGGATGCCGACGCGCAGTCCCTTCACGCCGCGCGCGCAGGCGGCGGCGAAGTCGGGCACGGGAACGTCGGCGCTGGTGGAGTCCTTCGGGTCATGCCCGGCCATCGAGCCGAGCAGGATCGCGCAATCCTCCACGGTGCGGGCGAACGGGCCGGGATGGTCGAGCGAGGAGGCGAAGGCGACGACGCCCCAGCGCGAGCACCGCCCATAGGTGGGCTTGAGCCCGGCGATGCCGCAGAACGAGGCCGGCTGGCGGATCGATCCGCCGGTGTCGGTGCCGGTGGCGCCGAGCGCGAGCCGGGCCGCGACCGCCGCCGCCGAGCCACCCGAGGAGCCGCCCGGCACCAGCACCGCCTGGTCGTCCTGCCGGCGCTTCCACGGGTTCTCCACCGGCCCGAACGCCGAGGTCAGGTTGGACGAGCCCATCGCGAACTCGTCGAGGTTCGCCTTCCCCAGGAAGATCGCGCCGTCGCGCAGCAGGTTGGCGCTGACCGTGCTCTCATAGGGCGGGACGAAGTTGCCCAGGATGCGGCTGCCGGCGGTGGTGCGCACGCCCTCGGTGCAGAACAGATCCTTGATGGCGAGCGGGATTCCCGTCAACGCCCGCGCCTCGCCGCGCCCCAGCATCGCGTCCGCCGCGTCGGCCTGGGCCAGCGCGCGATCGGCGGTGACGCAGAGATAGGCGTTCAGGCGCGGGTTCAGCGCCTCGATCGCGGCGAGATGCGCCTCGGTCAGCGCGCGGGCGGTGAAGTCGCGCCGGGCGAGGCCGGCGCGCGCTTGCACGATGGTGAGATCGGTCAGCATCACTCCACCACCTTCGGCACGGCGTAGTAGTCGCCGATCCGCTCGGGCGCGTTGGCGAGCACCTTCTCGGGGTACCCCCCGTCCGTCACCACGTCCGCGCGCATCTTCAGCGCCATGCGCGCCGCGCCGGCGATCGGCTCGACTCCCTCGACATCGACCTCGTTGAGCTGCTCGATCCAGCCCAGGATGCCGTTCAGCTCGGCTTGCACGCGCGGCACCTCCGCCTCGTCGAGGCGGATGCGGGCGAGCAGCGCGATGCGGCGAACGGTCGCGGGGTCGAGCGACATGGTGATCCTTGTCGGTCCTTGGTTCAGGGAAGGCGCGGGACCATAACGGCGCGGATGGCGCTGTTCAACATGCGGGAGTTGCGGAGCCGGCTGCGGCCGAGGCAGCGGCTGATCGGGATTGATCCCGGTGCGCGCCGCATCGGGCTTGCGCTCTCGGACGTGATGCTGTCCCTGGCCAGTCCCTACGGGACATTGCGGCGCGGCAAGCTGAGGCAGAACGCGGCCGAGATCGCCGCCATCGCCGCGAAGGAAGGGGCGGGGGGCCTGGTCGTGGGATGGCCGCTGTCGATGGATGGCTCCGTCGGCCCGGCGGCCCAGGCGGCGCGGGATTGGGCCGGGGCGCTGTCGGAGGCGACCGGGCTGCCGGCGGCGCTGTGGGACGAGCGCCTGTCGTCCTTTGCCGTGAACCGGTTCCTGATCGAGGAGGCCGATCTCAGCCGGGCGCGTCGGGCGGCGGTGGTGGACCGAATGGCGGCGGCATGGATTCTTCAGTCGGCGCTCGATACGACCTCTTCCCCGCCTCCTCCCGCGAGGGAAGGGGGAGAGGGAGGGTGAGTTTCCATTGGCGCTATCTTCGTTCGCCTGCTATCCTATCTCCATGACCTTCGTGGGCGGCATCGCGCGAATTAGCTTCCCGGCCTGACGCTTCAGGCCGGGCCACGCGCGCGTGCAACCGGCGCTCTGTTCGAGCGCCTCTCACAAAGGCCACCACCATGCCCGAAGTTACTCCCGTGCTGCACATGCTGTGCGGCAAGGTCGCCAGCGGCAAGTCAACGCTCTGCGCCGAGTTGGCGCGAGGACCATCCACCATCGTCGTCGCCCAAGACCACTGGATGGCGAAGCTTTACCCCGAGGAGCTGAAATCGATCGCCGACTACGTCCGGCTCGTGCCGCGCCTGCGCGCCGCCATGGGGCCGCACCTGGCCGCGCTCTTGCGCGCCGGCCTGTCAGTCGCGCTCGATTTCCCGGCCAACACCGTCGCGAGCCGTGCCTGGATGCGAGGCGTCTTCGAGGCGGCCGCCGCGTCGCACAAGCTCCACGTCCTCGCCGTGCCCGACGCGATCTGCCTTGAGCGGCTGCGGGCGCGCAACGCTGAAGGCATGCATGAGTACACGGTCAGCCAAGCCGAGTTCGAGGAGCTGGGCCGCTACTTCGTGCCGCCGGCGCCAGAAGAGGGTTTCGACGTGGTGGTGCATCCCTGGCGGTAGGCCAACCCCCTATCCTTTGAACCCATGCGTCGGCAGCCCGCGCACGCCGGGGCGGAAGCGGAACAGACCGCCGGCGTGCGGCTCCGTCACCTTGTGGACGATGCTCAACCCCGACGCGGCCGAGGTGACGTAGAGCACGTCAAGGTCCGGCCCGGCGAAGGCGCACATGGTGGGCTGGCTGACCGGAAGCTTGACCTCCCGATCCACTTGCCCGTCCGGCTTGAACCGGATCAATCGGCCGCCGCCGTGGATCGCCGACCAGTAGCATCCCTCCTCATCCAAGGCCGCGCCGTCCGGCATCCCGAGATGGGAGGGGATCTGCGCGAAGAGGCGGCGGTTCGATATCCGGCCCTGTTCGGGATCGAAGTCGTATTGGTAGATCGTGTGCTCCTTGCTGTGCGAGAGGAACATGGTGCGGCCGTCCTTGCTCCAGCACAGCCCGTTGGTGATCATCGCCCGGTCCGGCTGCGTGACCAGTCCCGTCGCCGCCTGATAGGAGTAGAGCGGCCCCGGTTCCGGGTTGCCCGCCTCCTCCTTGGGATCGAACATCGTCCCCGTCCAGAACCGGCCCGTGCCGTCGCACCCGCCTTCATTGAAGCGGTACCGCAGCGGGTTGTACGGCGGGTCGGCGAGCTTGCTCAGCGCGTCGCTGACGAGATCCAGCCGGAACAGGCCGGACCGCAGCCCGAGAAGCGCCACGGGCTCCCCAACGTACAACGCGTAGCAGCCGATCTCGTCCGGCAACGGCCAGGTCCGGGTGCCGCCCGTGGCAGGGTTGAGCCGGTACAGGGCAGGGGCCTTCACATCGATCCAGTAGAGCGCCTGCTCGGGAACCGACCAGATGGGGGACTCCCCGATCTGGGCATGGGCGTCCAGAACCAGCTCGATTTCGTCCTTTGCCATGCGTCACTCCCGATCCGCGGCCGACACGGCTGAAACGTCGAGCGGCGGGCGAGGCTGCGCCCGCCAGCGGAACAGGGGATCAATCCGGCTTGCGCCGCCCTCCGTCCCAGCTAAGGTGCCGCTGCCACCGCCCTTGGACCCGCGCCATGCTGACCCGCCGCGCCCTGATCGCCTCCGCTTCCGCCGCCGGCCTGCCCTGGGGCACGGTTCGCGCGCAGACGCCGCCGGGGATCGCGGTGATGGCCAAGCAGATCGACGACGTGATCAGCTTCGATCCGGCGGAATCCTACGAGTTCACCGACAACGAGCTGGACGGCAACTGCTACCGCAAGCTGATCGTCCCCGACCTCGCGGACCCGACGCGGATCGCCCCCGACCTCGCCGAGCGGTGGGAGGTCAGTCCCGACAACACCACCTTCACCTTCCACCTCACGAAGGCCGCGCGCTTCGAGTCCGGCAAGCCCGTCACCGCCGCCGACGTGGAATTCTCGCTGCGGCGCATCGTGCAGCTCGACAAGACGCCCGCCTTCATCATCACCCAGTTCGGCTACACCAAGGGCAATGTCGAGAAGCTGATCCGCGCCACGGACGACTCGACGCTCGTGATGCAGCTTCCGACCCAGCAGGCGCCGAGCTTCGTCCTCTATTGCCTGTCGGCCAATCTCGGCTGCGTGGTCGAGAAGGCGGCGGCGCTGGCGCACGCGGAAGGGAACGATCTCGGCAACGCCTGGCTCAAGTCCCACAGCGCGGGCGCCGGGCCGTTCAAGCTGACATCCTGGCAAGCGTCCGATCACATCATCATCGACGCCAACCCGAACTCCGGCATCCCCGTCGGGGTCAAGCGCATCGTGCTGCGCCACGTGAAAGATCCGGCCGAGCAGTTGCTTCTGTTGCAGAAGGGGGGCGTGGACATCGCCCGCGACTTGCAGGCCGACCAGCTCAAGACGATCGCGAATAATCCGAACTTCCATGCCGACGCGACCGGCCAGGCCAACTCGCTCTACGTCGCGATGAACCAGGCGATGCCGCAACTCGCCAAGCCGGAGGTCCACCAGGCGGTCAAGTGGGCGATCGACTACGCCGGGATCGCCCGGAACATCACGCCGGAGACCTGGTTCGTCCAGCAATCCTTCCTGCCGCGCGGCATCCCCGGCGCGCTGACCGAGCAGCCGTTCGAGCAGGATCTCGGCAGGGCGCGCACATTGATGGCGCAAGCCGGGCTGGCGGACGGGTTCTCCGCCACGATGGACTTCATCTCGGCCCCGCCATACGACCAAGTCGCCCAGGCCGTGCAGGCCGATCTCGGCAAGATCGGGATCAAGCTCCAGCTCCTGCCGGGCGAGCAGAAGCAGGTCATCACCAAGACCCGCGCCCGCCAGCACCAGCTTGCGATGTTGGTCTGGGGATCGGACTACTTCGATCCGAATTCCAACGCCCAGGCGTTCTGCGCCAATCCGGACGACAGTGACAACAGCGCGCTCAAGATCATCGCTTGGCGCAGCCATTTCGTGAACAAGCAGCTCACCATCGAGGCCGCGCTGGCGGCCAAGGAGGCCGACTCGCGCGCCCGGCTCGCGCTCTATGGCGACATGCAGCAGCAGTTCTGGGACGTGGCGCCGTTCGCGATGATGCTGCAAAGGAACGCGGTCGCGGCGATGCGCAAGAACGTCACCGGGTTGCAGCTCGGCCCGATGCCCGATTTCACGCGCTACGCGGGCATCCGCAAAGCGTGAGGCGCGCGCGCTGGCCGGGGCATCTCTCCAGCCTGCTCGTCACGCTCGGCTCGGTCCCGGTCACGCTGTTCGGGCTCATCCTCATCACGTTCCTGATCGGGCGGGTGATGCCGATCGATCCCGTGATCGCCATCGTGGGCGATCACGCGCCCCCCGACGTGATCGCGCGCGTGCGCGCCGAGCTTGGCCTCGACCAGCCGCTGCCGGTGCAGTTCGGAATCTATCTCGTCCGCCTGCTGCACGGCAATCTCGGGCGCAGCGTGATGACCACGCACACGGTGACGGAGGACATCGCCACCTACTTCCCGGCGACCTTCGAACTGGCGACCTCGGCCATCCTGCTCGCCGTCGCGATCGGCGTGCCGGCCGGCGTGCTCGCCGCCGCGCGGCAGGGCTCGCGCTTCGATCATGTGGTGCGGGTGGTGAGCCTTGCCGGGCAGTCGATTCCGGTCTTCGTGCTGGGGCTGGTGTTCCTGCTGGTCTTCTACGTCAAGCTCGGCATCGCGCCGGGAACCGGACAGCTCGACGTGATGTACGAGGGCATGGTGCCGAGTGTGACGGGCATGTTGGTGGTCGATGCGGCGTTGGCCGGCGAGTGGGACGTGTTCCGCGACGCGCTCGCGCATCTCGCGCTTCCGGCGCTGGTGCTGGCCTATTTCAGCCTCGCCTACGTCACCCGCATGACGCGGGCCTTCATGCTGGACGCACTGGCTGGCGAGTACATCGTGACCGCGCGCGCCAAGGGGCTGTCGGGCACGCGCATCCTGTGGCGGCACGCCTTCGCCAACATCGCCGTGCCGCTGGTGACGGTGCTCGCGCTCGCCTACGCCGGGTTGCTGGAGGGCGCGGTGCTGACCGAGACGGTGTTCTCCTGGCCGGGGATCGGGCTTTATCTCACGGTCTCGTTGCTCAACGCCGACATGGACGCGGTGCTGGGGGCGACGCTGGTGATCGGGCTGATCTACGTGGTTCTGAATTTGCTGGCGGATCTGTCGTACCGCGTGCTGGACCCGAGGACGCGGTGATGTGCGCTCGGCCCTCACCCGGCGCGCTAACGCGCGCCGACCTCTCCCGCCAAGCGGGAGAGGTAAACGTGCGCCGCGCTCCCATCACTCTCCTGCGCTGCGGGAGAGGTGAAGTTACGCCGCGCTCCTATCACCTCTCCCGCATTGCGGGAGAGGTCGCCGCGCCGACGGCGCGGCGGGTGAGGGCGGCGTGACGCCCGCCCTCCGATCCTGGCTCCTCACCGAAACCCCCGCGTCGCGCCGCCAAGCCGCCTGGGGCCGGCGCTACCGTGCTTGGCTGCTGTTCCGCCGCAATCATCTCGCGCTCGCCGGACTGGTCACGGCGCTGGTGCTGATCGCCGCCTCCCTGGCGGCGCCGTTGCTCACCTGGCAGAGCCCGGACGCGCAGAACCTCGCCGACCGGCTGGCACCGCCATCCGCGCGGCATTGGCTGGGCACCGACGAGCTGGGACGCGATCTCTACACGCGACTCCTCTATGGCGGGCGGATCACGTTCGGCATGGTGGTCGCGATCGTGGGGATGGTGGCCCCGGTGGGGCTGGTCGTGGGCTGCGTCGCTGGCTATGCTGGCGGGCTCGCGGATCGGCTGCTGATGCGCGTGACCGATGTGTTCCTGGCCTTCCCCCGCCTCATCCTCGCGCTCGCCTTCGTCGCGGCGCTGCGGCCGGGCATCGCCAGCGCCGTGTTCGCGATCGCGCTCACCTCCTGGCCGCCGTACGCGCGGCTCGCGCGCGCCGACACGCTCG
>DATFDN010000476.1:0-3254 GCA_035252035.1 Acetobacteraceae bacterium
CGCGCTTGCGCGTACGACCCCGTCGCCAGGAGCCCGAAAAACGTTCCGATGATGTCGCCGTAAATGCCCTCGTTGAAATAGGCCGGCGCGCCTTGGTAGCGTTCGCCGACAGCTTCGAGGCTTTTGCTGATGATGCGGTTCGTCTCGCCCTCGGGCTGTGCCGGAGGGGGAGGCCCCTGCAACCACTCCAGCGATGGCCGCGGCTGCTCCGCGACGGTCAGGGCTGCCAGCAGCAAGCCTGCGGCGACGGCGGGAAGGGCGATCGGCATTGCGGTCTCGCGCCTGGACCAAGCTTGCGCCATAGCACTCCCGTCCGGCCCGGTTTGACAAGGGGCCGCCGGCCAGGCCGCGCCGCCCGCGATGTCCGTTCACAGATACCGGGACCGGAGATCGACCGTGGAGCGTTCGCCGAGATGCTCGAAGGTTGCCTGGAGCCAGGCTCCCGCGTACCTGCGGCCATTGTCGCGCAAATGGACCAGGAAGTCGCGGCTGGCATTCAGCTTCGACCTGGTGTCAAACTGCATCATCAGCTCGTCCGCGCAGATGGCGTGAATCAGCATCCGCTTCATGCGCCCTTCCTCGATCTGGCCGGTCTGGATCAGGTCGGTGACGAAGTGGATCGCGCGCATTTCCCGCATCAGGGAGGAGTTGAAGCTGATCTCGTTCACTCTGTTCAGGATGTCGCGCGCGGTGCGAGGCAGCTCCGGCCGCTCGATGGGGTTGATGTGAACCACGACGATGTCGCGCGAATCACAGCCATAGATCAGCGGAAAGATCGCCGGATTGCCCATGTAGCCGCCGTCCCAGTAGTGCTCGCCGCCTACTTCGACAGCCTGGAAGAGGAAGGGCAGGCACGCCGAGGCCAGCACCGCCTCCGCGCTTATCTCCGCGCCTTCGAATATCTTTATCCGTCCGGTCCGGACATTGGTGGCGGCGAGAAACAGACGGATCGGCGAGGCGCTCCTGAGCCTGCCGAAATCGACGGCGTCGATGAGCGCGTCGCGCAACGGATTCAGGTTCAGGGGATTGAACTCGTACGGGCTGAAAAGCCGCGCGATCATGTCGAAGCCGAGGAAGGCGGGCGACCACGTAAGGCTCCAGTCGCGAGTCACGCGGTCGTACCAGCTTGGCTGCAACGGACTCCACGCCGCCAAATCCGCGACCCGCCCCCAGAATCGCGCCAGCACGCGCCGCGCTTCGTCTCGCCCGCCGGCCGCCATGCCGTACGCGACGCACGCGCCATTCATCGCGCCGGCCGAGGTGGCGCTGATTCCCTCGATATCGACGCGCCCATCCTCCAGGAGGCGGTCGAGGACACCCCAGGCGAACGCCGCGTGGGCACCGCCGCCCTGGAGAGCCAGGTTGATGGTCTTCCTTGCTCCGCGACCATGCGATCGGCGCTCTTCATCCGTGTCGGCGGGCTGGCTGTCGGCCTCGCTCATCCACGTCCTCCCTCAACGGCTTTGCCCCGGCCCCGCCGTGGCGGCTCGACAGGGAGCGGACGGCGCGGCACTTGAAGCCGGGCTGGTTTCTCCTGACTCTCCATCCCGTCCATGAGCACTCCGTGTCGCGGCCGGCGAACGGCGCCGGCCCCGGCGCGGCCTGAACAACAGGGGGTGACAATGTACGGAGCCATTCGCCAGGCCAAGGCAAAGCCGGGCAGGGCAGAGGAGCTGGCGCGCACGATCAAGGAGGGGGCTATCCCGATCATCAGCGATGTCCCAGGCTTCAGGGCCTATTACGTGATCTATGCGTCCGACGACACCGTGACGGCGATCAGCCTCTTCGACGATCACGCGGGCGCCGAGGAGTCCAACAGGCGCGGGCTGGCCTGGAGCGAGCAGAACCTGGCGCCCCTGCTCGCGGAGCCAGCGAGGGCGGTCGCAGGCCCCGTGATCGTGCATACCTTGGCATAAGGGGCTAGCGCAGTTGGACGGCGCAAGCAGGCGCTCGCCGAGCAAAATGTTGCGAAATGAAATCTATTTACATTTTCGTAATTAAATGGATAGATAACGGGGTGGCGACAACCTTACACCCTTCGAGGCCAAATGACCCGTTCCGCGTGGCTCGCCATCGCCGCCCTCTCCACCGCCGTCGCGGGCGCCAGCCCCGCGCGGGCCGTCCCCAACCTCATCGTCAACGGCTCCTTCGAGGCGCCGTCGGCCGGGGGCGGCTGGAGCCTGTTCGCGAACGGCTCGGTGCCGGGCTGGACGAGCAACAACAACGAGCTCGAGATCGACTACACGCCGATCCTGGGCGGCGCCGAGGGCTCGGTCGCCTACCACGGCGCCCAGAGCGCCGAGGTGGACGGGTCCACCTTCGATACGCTGTCTCAAACCGTGACCGGGCTGACGGTCGGCGCGAAGTACACCCTCTCCTGGGCCTATGGCAGCCGGCCCGGCTCGGGGCCGCAGCGGCTCGACGTGTCCTTCGGCGGGGCTCCTGTCGCCACCAACACCTCCGACGGGAGCGGCGAGGTGGTGGGCTGGACGCCGAACGCCTACACGGTGGTCGCCACCGCCCCGAGCGAGACGCTGAGCTTCGTCGCCCGGGATGTCGGCGGGAATCCCTCGGTCGGCAACGAGCTCGACGCCGTGTCGCTGACCGCGGTCCCCGAGCCCGCCTCGCTCTGCCTGATTGGCTCCGGCCTGCTGGGCCTGGGGCTGCTCCGCCGCAAGCGCGGCTGAACACCAAGACACTGGTCGGGGCCGGCCGTCGAGGCGGCCGGGCATCCACGACTTCATCTTCGCGCCAGGATCGTAGGGCGGAAAAGCGAAGCGCATTCCACCTTCCGCCAAGGTGCGGGACGGTGGCGGAATGCGCTGACGCTTTTCCGCCCTACGCCCAATAAGCCTTGGTCTATCATCCAGGGCTTGCCTTCGCGGGAGGGACGCGCGGCCAATTCCGGTCCGAACGAAACGGCCCTATTGAACGCCGAGGCGCGTCATTACAAGCTGACGGGAGAGGAGGACGCAATGCCCGAACCGCCCGATATCGTCTCCGCCGCGCGCCCCCTTCGTTCCCGCATCATCGCCGCGCGCGAGGAGGCCGAGGCGATCCGGCACATGCCTCCCGCGCTCGCGGAGCAAATCGCCGAGGCGGGCTTGTTCCAGATGTTCCTGCCGCGCTCGATGGGCGGTCCGGAACTCCCCCGCCTGACCGCGTTCCGCGCCATCGAGGAGCTCTCGAAGGCCGATGGCTCGGTTGGCTGGTGCGTGATGATCGCGACCGTGGCCTCGCTGTTCGCCGGCTGG
>DATFDN010000477.1:0-5096 GCA_035252035.1 Acetobacteraceae bacterium
AGGCGGCGATCTGTTCGGCGCGCTCTATACGGACCCGGAGCGCCTGGAAGGTTTCCTGCGCGCCATGACTGGGCAGGCACTGCCAGTCGCGCGCGCCCTGGCAAGATCGTTTCCATGGGGGGATGTGCGCACCGTTGTCGATATCGGCACCGCTCAGGGGTGCGTGCCCGTCGCGCTCGCGCTCGCTCATCCCCATCTCGCGGGCGGCGGTTTCGATCTTCCACCGGTGGAACCAATCTTCTCCCGCTACGTCAAGTCGCACGGCCTATCTGACAGGCTGCAATTTACCCCGGGCGATTTCTTTACCGACGACCTGCCGCGTGCCGATGTACTGTTGATGGGCATGATCCTGCACGACTGGGATTTGCCGACCAAGCGTATGCTGATCCGCAAGGCATACGCCGCGCTCGAGAAGGGTGGATCGCTGATCGTCTATGAGTTCCTAATCGACGATGATCGGAGGACGCACCTGCCGGGCCTTCTAATGAGCCTCAATATGCTGATCGAGACAAGAGGCGGATTCGACTATACCGGCGCCGACTGCATCAGATGGCTGCGCGACGCGGGATTTACGGATTGCCGCGTCGTGCCACTGGCTGGGCCGCACAGCGCGGTAATCGCGACCAAGTGACTGCCAAAGGCCAGCGTTCCCGTCTCCCATCTATTTGGTCGGAGCGGCGGTGGCATTGAGCTGGTCTGGGAGCGGGCCGGCTGAGGGGGCTGGAACGCGCTTCAGACGGCGGGTAACGCCATAAGCCGCATTGCCGTGAACGCCCCGCGTTGCTGCGAAACCCTTGCAGACGCGGCGGGCCACACGTTCACACAGTCTGCCTGAGATTTGCAGACATGAACTTGCATTCTCCACGAACTTGACTCGCCGGCTCCGTCGCTGCGCTTTCACCTCGTCGGCGCAGAGGGCGCCAGTCTCGAGGCTGAACTGGCCCGAACCTTCCAATCACCTCCGGTATGTCCCAGCACCCACAGCTGATAGCCTTCGACCTTTGAGGCGGCTGGGACAGCTGGATTGTTGGTGAAGCTGCCCGTGTAGGGGCCGGTAACTATCGCCCACTGTCCGCCAGGTAGGAGCTGGATATCATCGACTCTCACCGTGAGCGTCAGACCCAATTTATGCACCTTCTCCATGAGTTCTGCGATTTGCGGGCCGGTATGCTTGCCAAAGGGCGTGATATCGAATGCATCTGCGGTCTGCAGGGCTGCCCTTGCTTGGACATCGCCCTTGTTCAAGGAATCCACCCACTTCATCACGACCGCTTCGACCTGGCTTCGGGTCTGCGCGTCGGTCTGCTGGGCCAAAGCCGGCACCGCCAACGCAAATGCCATCACAGATGCAATCACTATCGAGCGCCGCATGCGTAGTTCCTCCCCTAAGTGTGCATTTACCTTTTTGGCGAATTGGCCAAAGTCGCGATAAGGTAGCAGCGTGGGTAGCCGGACAGTGCCTGTGGGTACTTATACCCACGAGGCCCGTCTTGATTAGCCGACATTCACATATGGGCGGACTCCATTCAACCCTGGAAGAGATTCAGGGGCTCACGTCACCGTCGTACTCGACCAAAGCCTTGATTTCCGCACAGCCGCTAGCCCCGCCCTACTGCGCCGGAACGCGAGCGGCCAGAAGCTTTATGAGATCGTCCGCGACGAACCTCGCCTCGATGAGCTCCAGGCCAGCCTCGGGAATGTGCTCCTCGGTCCGCCGACCGAAGCTGGCTCCGTAGGCCCAGGCGATCCAGGGCTCCCAGATTCGCGCGACGACACGTCGGACACGGCCACGCGGGCGCACGTACTCAAGAAAACGAACGATCCCGCCCGGCTTGACCACCCTGGCGAGCTCTCGCAGGCCGGGCACTTGCAGCTCATCGGGGAGGACACAAAAGAGGAAGCTGGCAACTGCGGCGTCGAAGGAGTCAGTTGGAAGATCAAGCCGGGTCACGTCCATCCGCCGAAAATCGACAGCCGCTTTCGAAACGCGCGCCCGCCGGCGGGCACGGGCCAGCATCGCGGGACTGAGGTCGATTCCCGTCACCTTGGCCGCGACCGGGTAGAATTGGATGTTTCGGCCCGTGCCGATGCCAGCATCGAGAATGTGGCCGGACAAACCTTTGAACAGCTCCGGCCTCATGCGCCGATAGCGCCCGTACTCGAATGGCAGGTCGAGCAGGTCGTACAGCGGCGCGATCCGCTGATATCTTTCAAGGTTGGTCGGCATTCGAGGCTGGCCGCTGCTTGATCTGAGACGGGTAATCGAGCCGCTCGGACGTGTCACGCGCGTCAGCCGGGGGGAGAGTGGGTGCCACCGCGAGCCTCGTTCAAGGACCAAGCCCGGATCGGCGGGGTCGCGATTCCGCCACGGGCATGGTAGGCGCCATGGAGAGAGTCATCCCGCACAATGACCGTGATGCAAGACACCGGGCAACGCCCGAACCAAGCCCTGAAACACGCGACCATCATCATCGCCGTCGGCGTCCTCGCCACCACCTTGGCGCAGACCGACGTGCTGGCCCGCCTGCCGCTTCAGAACCTGCTGAAGAACGACCTGCACCTGGACCGGACGGCGAACGCGGCCTTCTTTTTCTGGGCGGGGCTGGCCTGGTACATGAAGCCCCTGGCGGGAATCGCGACCGACGCGTTCCCGCTCTTCGGCAGAAGGCGCCGGAGCTATTTGCTGGCCGGCGCCACTCTGGCGGCACTAGCTTGGCTGGCGATGATCGCGACGCCGCACACCTACCGCGCCCTGCTGCTGGTCGCGATCGTGCTCAACGTGTTCATGGTCGTGTGCAGCACGGTGGTCGGCGGCTACATGGTGGAGACGGCGCAGGCGACCGCCGGCTCCGGCCGGCTGACCGCGATCCGCCAGTTCGTCCAGCAGGGGTGTTCGATCATCAACGGCCCCGCGGCGGGATACCTGGCCAGCATCGCCTTCGGCTGGACGGCGCTGGCGTGCGGCGGGGTGATGGCGCTGCTCGTGCCCGTCACGGTGCTGTTCCTGCATGAGAAACGGCAAGTCCTAGCCCCGCGCGAGGTCTTGGCGAACGCGCGCGCCCAGCTCGGCGCCATCGCGACGGCGCGCGCGATGTGGGGCGCGGCGGGGCTGATGGCGCTGTTCTACATCGCCCCCGGCTTGGCCACCGCGATCTTCTACCGGCAGCAGAACGAGCTGCACATGGACACCCACATGCAGGGATTCCTCGGCCTGATCGCCGGCGCCTGCGGCGTGCTGGCCGCGGTGTCCTATGGCGCGCTGTGCCGGCGGCTGACGCTGCGCACCCTGCTGGTGGCGTGCATGGCGCTCGGGACGGCGGCGAATCTCGGCTACTTGTTCTACTCGTCGTGGGAACGCGCCCAATTGATCGATGGGCTGAACGGGTTCGGCTACACGCTGGCCGAACTGGCGCTGATGGATCTCGCGGTGCGGGCCACGCCGGCGGGCAGCGAGGGCCTGGGCTTCGCCCTGATGGTCAGCGTGCGGAACTTCGCGCTGTTCGGCACCGACTGGTTCGGATCGACGCTGCTGGACACGTATCATGTGTCGTTCGACTCGCTGGTGCTGGCGAACTCGGCGACGACGGCGGCGACGGTGCCGCTGGTGTTCCTGTTGCCGAGGCTCCTCGTCGGGCGGCGGGACGCGGAGCACGGTCAGGCGGCCCTCGCCACGGCGCCGGCCTCCGGCCTGCCGGACGCGAAAGAGCGCGCGCCCTGGTAGGAGCATCGCCGCGTGGGCGGCGCGCGCGACACGCGTCACGCCATGCTCGCGTTTGTCACAAGGAACTGTGACCCAATTCACTGACGTGATTCGCAAGGTCGCTAACCTGGCCCGCGTCCGGGGATGAAAGCTGCCAGGAAGGCGGATCATGACAGGCTTCGTGGATACTCTTTCCGCCGGCCGCGGCAGCGCGGGAGACTGGCACCGCTGGACGCAGGCGGGCCTGCTGCTCGCGACGACGACGGCTATCGTGACCCTCTACGCGCCATTGCTGGACCGGCTCGGCTACGGCGAGCACGGCACGGCGGTCATGCTCGTGATCCTCGCCGCCTCCACGGTCGCCGGCATCGCGGGATTCGCCTTCTCCGCCCTCTGCGGGGCGCCGCTGTTCCATCTCGTGCAAGACCCGGTCCAGGCGGTGCAAATCCTGATCGGCTGCGGCATCGCGGTCCAGTCGCTGAACGTCTGGTCGCTTCGCGGCGCCATCGACTGGCGCTCGCTCGCGCGCCTGCTCGCGGGGGGCCTCGCCTCCCTGCCGTTCGGCGTCGCCCTGCTGTTGCACGCGCAGCACGCGACCGCGATCAAGCTGGTGGGCATGGCCCTCGTCGCCTATGGCGCGTTCACGATGCTCCGCCCGCCGCTCGTCATCCGGCGCGGCCACAGGATCGGCGACGTGGCCGCCGGCGTTCTGGGCGGGCTGACCGGCGGGCTCGCCGGCTTTCCCGGTACGTTCGCAACCATCTGGTGCGGCTGCAAGGGATTGGGCAGGGAGCGGCAACGGGCGGTGGTCCAGCCGTTCAGCCTGATCATGCAGATCCTCATGCTGGCGGCGCTTCAGCTCGCGGCGCCGTCCAGGGCGCATGGCGCCTCGATCGGGCCGGACATGGTGATCTGCGCCATTCCCGCGCTGCTTGGGACAGGGTGCGGGCTCGCGCTCTTTCGGATGATGACCGAGCGGCACTTCGCCACCGTGCGCAATGCGCTGCTGGTGGCCTCCGGCGCCGGGCTGGTGGTGTAGCGAGACGGGATCCGCCTCACCGCCACCGATGTGAAGACCCCGTGTCCCGCCGAAGCGCCCAGACCAGGCCCAGACCCAGCGGCGGCACGCTCGCGGCGAGGAACGTGCCGCGGAACGCGGCGGCGAACGCATGGCCATCGCGCAGCAGCGTCTCGAACAGCAGCATCAGCGCGGCGGCGCCGAACACGAGGCCCATGGTGCGGGTCAGCATCGCCAGACCTCCGGCCACGCCCCGCTCCGCCTGCGGCACGGCGGCGGTGACGCGGTCAAGATAGGCGACCTGGAACAATCCCAGCCCGAGCCCCTGGATCAGCATTCCGCCGAGCAGCAGCGGAACCGATGCCCCATGCAGCGCGA
>DATFDN010000478.1:0-13210 GCA_035252035.1 Acetobacteraceae bacterium
AGCACCGCGCGCGCGGCGTTCGGCGCCGAGCCCGCCAGTGTGGCGACCTCCGCCTCGGGCACCGCGTCGGAGCCGAGCAGCGGATCGGCGAAGGCCTCGCGCAGCCCGACCTCTAACTGGCGCTCCTCGGAGCCCGACAGGGTGGCGAGATCGACCCGCAGTGTCTCGGCGAGCTTGATGAGCAGGCTCGCCGTGACCGCCCGCTGGTCGTGCTCGATCAGATTGAGATAGCTGGCCGAGATGCCCAGGCGAGCGGCGAGGGCCTGTTGAGACAGGTCGCGCTCGGTGCGCAGCCGGCGCACGGTCCGGCCGATCATCGCCCGGCTCATTCTTCACATCCTTTACAAATCACGGCCCCGCCGCGTCAATCCATGCACGTCATTCACGCCACCACCGCCATTAAGGGGATGAACTTCGCACCTGCAATGTGAATTATTCACCCAATCGACGGTCTGCACAGAGGTATACCGGATGCGCCCCTCCCCCTCCCCCGCCCACGCTCCCGACGGCTTGGGCACCGCCATGGGCGATCCCGAGCGGTTCGCCGGCATCGCGCGGGACTATACGCCCGGGGACGTCAAGCGCCTCGCGGGCTCCTTCCGTATCCGCCACACCTTGGCGGATATGGGAGCGGCACGGCTGTGGCACCTGCTCAAGACCGAACCCTACGTGCATACGCTGGGCGCGCTCACCGGCAACCAGGCGTTGCAGCAGGTCAAGGCCGGGCTGAAAGCCATCTACCTCTCCGGCTGGCAGGTCGCGGCGGACGCCAACACCGCCGGGCAGATGTATCCGGACCAGTCGCTCTATCCGGTCGATTCGGTGCCGAACGTCGTCAAGCGCATCAACGCCGCGCTGCGCCGCGCCGACCAGATCGCCACCAGCGAGAGCGAGGGTGACCGCACCTACTGGATGGCGCCGATTATTGCCGACGCCGAGGCTGGGTTCGGTGGTCCGCTGAACGCCTATGAGCTGATGCGCGCCATGATCGAGGCCGGCGCCGCCGGGGTGCATTTCGAGGACCAGTTGGCCAGCGAAAAGAAGTGCGGCCACCTGGGCGGCAAGGTGCTGGTGCCGATCAGCCAACACATCCGTACCCTCAACGCCGCCCGCCTCGCCGCCGACGTGGAAGGCGTGCAGACGGTGCTGCTGTGCCGCACCGACGCACACTCGGCCCAGTTGCTGACTTCCGATGTCGATGAGCGCGACCGCCCGTTCATCTCCGGGGAGCGCACGGCGGAGGGCTTCTTCCGCATCCGTCCCGGCAAGGGCGTGGACTACGCCATCGCCCGCAGCCTGGCCTACGCGCCCTACGCCGACCTGCTGTGGTGGGAGACGAGCGAGCCCAACCTGGACGAGGCCGAGCGGTTCGCCGATGCGATCCATCGCCAGTTCCCCGGCAAGATGCTCGCCTACAACTGCTCGCCGAGCTTCAACTGGCAGAAGAAGCTGTCGCCCGAGAAGATCGCGACCTTCCAGCAAGACATCGCGCGCATGGGCTACAAGTTCCAGTTCGTGACCCTGGCCGGGTTCCACAGCCTGAACCTGTCGATGTTCTCCCTGGCGCACGCGTACAAGTCGCGCGGCATGGAGGCCTATTCCGAGCTGCAACAGGCCGAGTTCGCCGCCGAGCCGGATGGCTACACCGCGACGCGCCACCAGCGCGAGGTGGGCGTGGGCTATTTCGACGCGGTGGCTATGGCGATCTCCGGCGGCAAGTCGTCCACCACGGCCCTCTCGGGCAGCACCGAGGCGGCGCAGTTCCACGACGAGGAGGACGAGGACGAGCCGGCGGCGAACCACGCTGAATCGTACGATGACGGCCTGGTGCATAGCCATGGCTGGGCGGCCAGCGGAGACTGATCCCCTCTCCCGGCCCCCTCCCGCAAAGGGGGGGAAGAGAACCCCCCTTCCCGCGGGAGGGGGTTTTTCTACTTGCGGGACGCGGAGGACTGATTCCGCCGCTTCCTCAATCGCGCCTGGGGATCGTGGCGGGCTGGGCCGGGTCGCCTGTGTGCGGAGCCCAGCCGACAATGTTGTGCAAGACCTTGCGCTGGGGATCGTCGTCGCGCAGCCATCCCGCCATCTGTCGCGACCAATGCGCGATCACGGGTGTGGGTTCGGTCGCGATCCAAAGGCGCACCACGGTGCCATCGCGCGGCGCGGTGTCGATCGGCTGGCGGCGCGGCGATCGGCTCCGCATGAGACGCTCCAAGCTATGAGGCAGCTCGGGCGTCTATGCGGGAGAAGGGTTTACATACCGTAAAACGGTTCCGGGGACATCAAAGGCGTTGGCGCGACCTGTCCGGCTGAGCCGCCGGATAGGCGTTTTCCCAACCCCCGCCGAGTGCCTTGTACAGCGCCACCAGGTTGGTCGCGATTGTCGTCGTGCTGCTGGCGAGGGCTTGTTCCGTGGACAGAAGGGCCTGCTCCGTCGTGAGCACGCTCAAGAAGTCCGCCATGCCTTGCCTGTACCGGTCTCGTGCCAGCGCCAGCGCGCGGCGGTTCTGCTCCACGGCGCGGATCAGGGCCGCGCGTCGCTGCTGCTCCTTCACGTAGGCTGTGAGAGCATTGTCCACATCATGCCAGGCGGTCAGGATCGTCTTCTGGTAATTGACCGCCGCCTCCATCTGCTGCGCCTGGCGCAATGCCAGCGTGCCGCGCAGTTGCCCGCCTTGGAAGATCGGCAGGGTGATCCCTGGACCGGCCGCGTACTGCCGCGCGTCGCCCCTGAACAGGTTGCCGAACTGGAGCGCCTGGAAGCCGAAACTCGCGGACAATGTCACCTGCGGATAGAAGCTGGCCACCGCGACGCCGACATCAGCGGTGGCGGCGTGCAACTGCGCCTCGGCCTGGCGGATATCGGGCCGGCGCCGCGCCAGCTCCGACGGGAATCCCACCGGAACCCGCGCCGGCACCGGCGGCACCGGCCGCGCGACGGCCAGTTCCCCGGCCAGCGCATTCGGCGGCCGTCCCAACAGGAGGCTCAAGGCGTTGATGTCTTCCTGCTCACGCTGTTGCAAGCTGGGGATCTGCGCGGCGACCGTGCTCACCTGCGCGGAAGCGTTGGCGACATCCAAATCCGCCGTCAGCCCCGCGGCCGCGCGTTGCCGGGTCAGGGCGAGGCCCGCGCGGGCCGTGCCCAGGTTCTCCCGCGCGATGCGCAACTGCTCCTGAGTCCCGCGCAAATCGATATAGTCGCGCGCCACCTCGGCCAGCGCGGAGAGCAGCGCGGCCCGGCGCGCATCGGAGGACGCCTCTGCTGTCGCCCTCGCAGATTCAATGGAGCGCCGCACGCGGCCCCATAGATCCGGTTCCCAGGAGGCGTCGAAGCCGTACTGGAATAGGTTGATTGCGCCGAAGGTGATCGGTGTCTGCGCACCGCCGGCGGTGTTGCCGAATGCACCGTTCGCCTGAGTCGCGCCCGACGCCGCGCCGCCGAACGACGAGCCGAACGCGGAGAAGATTCCTTCATTACTCGGCTTTTCGCGCTCGTAGGATGCGTTGGCGTTGAGGGATGGATACAGGCTGGCGGCGGTGATCCTGAGCTGGGCGCGCGATTCCGCGATGCGTATTCCCGCTGCCCGTACATCCAGGTTGGACTCGGCGACCTGGCGCTCCAGCGCGGTGAGCTTCGGATCGCCGAACACCGCCCACCACTCAGGATCGATGGGCGCGGCGACCGGCGTGCTCGGCACCGGCATCCGCCGTCCGGAGAACCAGGAAACCGGGCTTGCCCAGCGCGGCGGTGCGAAGTCAGGTCCGAGAGTGCATCCGCCGAGGAGCAGCAGGGCGATCCCGGTGGCCAAGGGCCTTGCCCGCATGGCACGTCCTTTCAGTGGCCAGGCGCGGCGCCTTTCGGCACGCGCGGGAGAAACAGCGCCAGCGGCCACACGAACAGCGCGATTAGGCCAAGCAGCCAGAAGATATCGAGGAAGCTCATGAGCTGCGCCTGGGTCTGCACGGACTGAGCGATCGACCCCAGCGCATGGCCGAACCCATAGCCGTCGTACGGCGTCACCATCTCCCCCAGGCGGGCGTGGTGGAACTGGGTGCGCCATGTCAGCAGGGTCTGCACGACGGACACGCCAAAGCTGCCGCCTAGGTTCCGCATCAGGTTGATGAGCGCCGAAGCCTGGTTGTTCTCGTCTGGCGGGATTCCGACATAGGAGACCGCTGTGATGGGAATGAACAGGAACGGGAGCCACACAACCTGCAATATGCGCGCATCGGAGATATTCCAGAACGAGATGTCCAAGTCCAAGCCCGACCAGCGCCGGATCGCCCAGCCGCTGCCGATCAGCGCCCCCGCAATCAGCCACTTTGGTTGGATCAGCCGTCCGGTGACGATGCCGGCCAGCGGCATCACGAAGATCGTGGCCACCCCGCCCATGCCGAGCGTCAGGCCGGCCTGATAGGCGCTGTAGTCCAGCATCTCCTGCGCAAGCTGTGGCACGAGCTGTGTCGTGCTGATCAGCAGGAATCCCACCAGGAACATCAGCGCGCAGGAGATCGCGAAACCGCGCGAGCGCGCGAACAGCCGCAAATTGATGATCGGATGGGCCGTCACCAGCTCCCAGGCCAGCAGCGTAATCAAGGAGGCGCCGGCGATGAGGCTCAGCAACAGGATGAAGCTTGAGCCGAATCCATCATCAAGCGCGAAGCGGTCCAGCACGATTTGCAAAGCGCCGAAGCCGAGCGCCACCAGCCCGAAACCGGCGTAGTCGATTCGCAAACCCCCGCGCAACGCCTTGCACCGGTCCTCCTTCAGCGCTTCGGGCTCCACGATGAAGCTATGGACGAGGAACAGCGACAGCAGCCCGACCGGGAGGTTGATGAGGAACACCCAATGCCAGGTGAGGTTGTCGGTGATCCAGCCGCCCAGCACCGGCCCGATCGCCGGGGCGGAGACCACGGTCAGACCATAGAGGGCAAAGGCCTGAGGCCGTTGGCGGGCCGGGAACGTGTCGGCGAACATCGCCTGTTCGGTTGGCCCTAGCCCACCGCCGCCGATCCCTTGCGCCAGCCGCGCCAACACCATCCAGGTCAGGGATGTCGAAGCCGCGCAGGCCACTGATGCGAGGGTGAACGTCGCCACGCAACTCATGTAGAATCGCTTGCGCCCGAGGACCGTGGCGAGCCAGCCGCTGACTGGCAGGACCACCGCGTTGGAGATCAGGTAGCTGGTGAGGATCCACGTGCTCTCGTCATAGCTCACCGCCAGCGACCCGGCGATGTTGCGCAGCGCCACGTTCACGATGGTGGTGTCGAGCACCTCCATGAAGGTCGCGATCGAGATGATGATGCCGATCAGCCAAGGATTGCGGCGTCCGGCGGCCGATCGGGGCAGATCGTCCTGGTCCATCAGCGTAGCTTGACGCTTGGCTCGACCGACATGCCGGGCGCCAGGAAGTATTTCTGGTACTCCGTGCCGTCGAACACGATCTTCACCGGGACGCGCTGCACGACTTTCACCCAGTTGCCGGTCGCGTTCTCCGCCGGCAGCGCGCTGAACACGGAACCGGTGCCCGGCTGGAAGCTGTTCACCGTGCCGTGGAACGTGGTGCCGGGGACCGCGTCCACCGTGATTGTCACCGTCTGTCCAGGGCGCATTCCCGCCAGCTCCGTTTCCTTAAAGTCAGCTTCCACCCACAGCTCGTCCTGCACGAGCGCGAACAGGGCTTGGCCAGGCTGGACCACATCGCCCACATTCACCGTGCGATGCGCGACGCGCCCGGCGACCGGCGCGTTCAACGTGGCGTATGAGAGCTGGAGCCGGGCGCCCTCGACCGCCGCTTCGGCCTGCCGCGCCCCCGCTTGGGCCGACGCCACCTGAGCCTTCGCCGCCTCGATTTGCGCTTCGGCCCCTTCGACGGCCTGCTTCGCCGAAGTGAGCTTGGCGGTGGCCGACCGGAACGCCGCGTCGGCCTGGTCGCGCTGCTGCTGGGCCACCGCCGCTGGATTGATATGACGAAACCGATCGTAATCTTTTTGCGCTTGGGTGAGATCGGCTTGCGCGACAGCCACGCTGGCCCTGGCCTGATCAAGGTCGGCCTGCCGCACCATAAGCTGCGCCCGCGCCTGCGTCACTTGCGCTTGGGCGCTCGCTTGCTGCGCAAGCGCCTGGTCGAGCTTTGCCTGGTAATCGCGCGGGTCGATCGCCACCAAGACCTGCCCGGCATTGACGTGCTGGTTGTCGGTGAACAGCAGCTTCGTGACCCGGCCGGAGACTTGCGGGGCCATCTGGACCACATAACCGGCGATGCGCGCATCCGAGGTGCTGGCGTAGTTGCGCGCGTTCAGCCACCAGAGCACCCCGCCCGCCAGGAGGATGAGCACCACGAGAGCGCCAAGGCCGGCCAGCCAGGGGTGGCGGTGATACCACCTACGCGTGGGCGTAGGTGTGTCCGCCGGCCTGCCGGGCTCGGCGGCGGCATCGCGCTGCGTCGGATCGGGCTGGGTCGGTACGTCCATGGCCACCAGACATGAAGGCGAAGGCGCTTGTTGAAAGCCCCGTGCAACGTTGTGCTTGACGATTTTGTGCCAGCCTTTGTGACCTTAAGGACGGCGGCGCGATGCCCGACCTGGCCAGGCACCTGTCTCAGCCCGCCTGGATGCGTGCCCGTGGAAAGTAGGGCGGAAAGGCGCAGCGCACTCCGCCGCCCGCACGCATCGGCTCGTTAAAAGGCCCCGTACGAGGTTTTTCTTGGCACGCTTGAGGCCAGGCTCAACTCATCCAATTGCCGCCATCGACGTTCAGGGTTTGCGCCACGATGTAATCGGCGTCCCGGCTCGCCAGGAACACCGCCGCGCCGGCCATCTCCTCGGGCTTGCCCATGCGGCCATAGGGGACCGCGCGGCCCACCCGCCGCTTCTTCTCGCCCATCGGCAGGTTCTCATACTTGGCGAAAAGCGCGTCCACCTGGTCCCACATCGGCGTCTCGACGACGCCCGGAGCGATGGCGTTGACGTTGATGCCGTGCTCGATCAGGGCGAGCCCGGCGCTCTGGGTGAGGCTGATGACCGCCGCCTTCGACGCACAATAAACGGCGACCAGCGCCTCGCCGCGCCGGCCCGCCTGGGAGGCGAAATTGATGATCTTCCCGCCCTGGCCCTGCCTCACCATCTGCCTGGCGACGGCCTGCAAGGTGAAGAGCAATCCCTCCACGTTGACCGCCATCACCTTGTGGTAGCTCTCGCGCGTGATCTCCAGCACGGGCGCCATGTCGAACACGCCGGCGTTGTTCACCAGCACGTCGATCCGCCCCATCTCCCGGACCACTGTCGCCACGAGCCGGTCGATCGAGCCCTGGTCCGTCACATCGACCTCGACGCCAAGCGCGCCGCCACCGATCGCAAGCGCCGCCGCCTTGGCGTCCGCCTCACGCAAGTCGGCGACCACGACGCGCGCGCCCTCCTCCGCGTAGCGCGCGCAGATCGCGGCCCCGATCCCCCGCGCGCCGCCCGTCACGATCGCAACCTTGTCTTTTAGTTTCATCCCGGACTCCGCTGACCTATTTCACCGCCCCGAAGGTCAGGCCCCGCACGAGCTGGCGCTGGCTGATCCAGCCGAACACGAGGATCGGAGCGATGGCGAGCGTGGATGCCGCCGAGAGCTTGGCCCAGAACAAGCCTTGCGGCGCCGAGAAGGAGGCGATGAACGCCGTGAGCGGCGCCGCGTCATGCGCCGTCAGGTTCAAGCTCCAGAACGCCTCGTTCCAGCATAGGATGATGTTGAGCAACGCCGTCGAGGCAATGCCTGGCGCCACCAGGGGCAGCAGCACGTGAACGATCGCCTGGGTGACGTTCGCCCCGTCGATGCGGCTCGCCTCGATGATGTCCTTGGGCATCTCGCGGAAGAAGGTGAACAGCATCCAGACGGCGATCGGCAGGTTGCTGAGCATGTAGATGACGATGAGGGCAAGTTTGGTGTCCAGCAGGTCGGCGCTGCGCACGATCAGGTAAATCGGCATCAGCACGCCGACCGCCGGCAGCATCTTCGTGGACAGCATCCAAAGCAGCGTGCCGCGCGTGCGCTCCGTGGGGTAGAACGCCATGGCGAAGGCGGCAGGGACAGCGAGGACGAGCACCATCAGCGTGGCGCACAGGGCGATGGCGATGCTGTTCCAGGCAAAGGACAGATAGTCGGCGCGCTGGAAAATCTCCCGGTAGTTCTCCAAGGTCGGGGTGAAGAACAACTGGGGTGGCGTCGCGACCGCGACCACCTCCGTCTTGAAGGAAGCGAGCACCATCCAGAAGATCGGAAAGAACATGGCCAGAGCGGCAAGCCAGGCGATCGCGCCGGCGGCCCAGTTCGTCCTCGGTTCGCCAGGGCGCCTCATACGTCGAGCCTGTTGGCGACGGTCCGCACCAGGAACGCGGCCATGATGTTGGCAAGCACGATGGCGATGACCCCAGCGGCCGAGGCGCCGCCCACGTTGAAGGCGAGCAGCGCCCGCTGATAGATCAGGAAGGCGAGATTGGTCGTCGCGGCGCCGGGTCCGCCCGCGGTGGTGACGTAGATCTCGGCGAAGATGCCGAGCAGGAAGATCGTTTCCATCATCACCACGACGCTGATCGCCCGGCCCATGTGCGGCACCTGGATATAGAGGAAGGTCGCGACCGGCCCGGCGCCGTCGAGCCGCGCCGCCTCCAACTGCTCCTCGTCGAGCGATTGCAGGGCCGTCAGGAGGATCAGGAACGCGAAGGGCAACCATTCCCAGCACACGATCAGGATCACCGATGCGAGCGGCGCCTGGCCGAACCAGTCGAACGGCGCGAGCCCGAGCGAGCGCGCGAAATAGGCGAACAGCCCGTTGACGGGCTGCATCAGCAGGTTCTTCCAGACCAGTGCGCTGACCGTCGGCATTATGAAGAACGGGGAGATCATCAGCACCCGCGCGACGCCGCGGCCGGGAAACTCGGTCTGGAACAGCGCCGCCAGCACCGCGCCGAGCCCGACCGAGACGGCGAGCACGGCGCAGACCAGGACGACGGTGACAAAAAGCGAGCTGTAGAGAGTCGGGTCTTGGAACAGAAACCGGTAATTGTTGAGTCCCGCGAACCCATGGATCATCGGGTTGAGCAGGTTGTAGCGCAGCAGCGAGTACCAGATCGTCAGCCCGAGCGGGATGAAGGTCCAGAGCAGCAGCAGGCCGACCGAGGGCGCGACCAGGGGGAAGGTGTTGACCCGCCCGCCCAGTCCCTCGCGCGGCGCCCGGCGCCGTGGGCGCATGGGCCGGACTCTCGCGGACGCGGCCGGCGCGCTGCCGCTCATCTTATTGGTACCCGGCCTGCTGCATGGCGCTGCTCACCTGCGCCTGCGCCTCCTTGAGCGTGGCGTCCACGGTGCTCTGGCCCGTCAGCGCGCCGGCGATGAGCTGGCCGACCGTGGTGCCGATCGCCTGGAACTCCGGGATGGCGACGTATTGGATGCCGGTATAGGGTACGGGCTGCGCCGTCGGGTGCTGGATGTCCGCCGTCTGGATCGCCTGCTTCACCTCCCCGGCGAACGGCGCCGCCTTCTGGTAGTTCGGGTTCGCGTAGGTGGACTCGCGCGTGCCGGGTGGGGCGAGGATCCAGCCCTGCGTGGTCCCGACCAGCGTGACGTACTGCTTCGAGGTCGCCCACTCCAGGAACGACTTGGCGGTGGCGGTCTTCTTCGAGCTGGCCGGAATGGCGAGCGCCCAGGCCCAGAACCAGTGCGCCCCGTTCGGCACCTTCGCGATCGGCGCTGGGGCGAAGGCCACCTTGTCCGCGACCTGGCTCTTGCTCTTGTCGGAGACGAGGCCGGCGGCAACCGTGGCGTCAATCCACATCGCGCAGTGCCCGGTCGAGAACAGGGCCAGGTTCTCGTTGAACCCGTTCGAACTCGCGCCGGGCGGGCCGTAGTCGCGCAGCAGGTGGAGGTAGAGCGTGAGCGCGTCATGCCAGGGCTGGGTGGTGAGCTGCGGCTGCCACTGCTCGTTGAACCACCTGCCCCCCTCCGTGTTCACGAGCGTGTCGAAAAAGGCCATGTTCTCGCCCCAGCCCGGCTTGCCGCGCAGGCAAATGCCGTATTGCTGCTTGCCCTTGTCGGTGAGCGCCTTGGCGAAATTTTCCACGTCGGCGTAGGTGGGCTGGGCGGGCATCTTCAGGCCCGCTTGGTCGAACAAGTCCTTGCGATAGAAGGTGAATGAGCTTTCCGCATAGAACGGCACGGCGTAGAGGTGTCCGTTCGCGCTGAGGGAGTTCCTCACGCTCGGGAAAATATCGTTGTAATCGTAGGAAGCGGGAAAGTCGTCCACCCGCGCGAGCCAGTTCTGCTTGCCCCAGATCGGCGTCTCGTAGGAGCCGATCGTCATTACGTCGAACTGGCCGCCCTTGGTCGCGATGTCGGTCGTCACGCGCTGGCGGAGGACGTTTTCCTCAAGCACGACCCAGTTGATCGTGTTGCCCGTCTGCTTCTCCCACTGGGGAGAGAGCTTCTGCATGATAATCATGTCGTTGTTGTTGACGGTCGCCACCGTGATCGTCTCGGCAACGGCCGGAATGGCCGCAGCCATCGTGCCAATTGCCAAAACCGATGCCGCCGTAAGCCGCCCGACACCCATCCGCGTTCCTCCTTGCGTTCCGCTTGCGCGCGGGGGACACAATCCGTGTTGGCGCGTGTGCGTCAAGCCCTGCCGCCGCGGGCGGTTCTCGCGCGACACGCGCCGGCGGTATAGGGTCCGGCGATGTTCCTCGGACTGGATTTCGGCACCTCCTCGGTCAAGGCGCTGCTGGTGGATGGCGCGCAGCGAGTCCTCGCCAGCGCCACGCGCGGGCTCGGCGTCGCGCGGCCAGCGCCGGGCCATAGCGAGCAAGACCCGCAGGCGTGGTGGGATGCGCTGCTCGCCGTGGTGGACGCGCTGCGGGCCGAGCGGCCACGCGAGATCGCCGCCCTGCGCGGGATTGGGCTCTCCGGTCAGATGCACGGCGCGGTGCTGCTCGACAGGGCGGGCGCGGTGCTGCGCCCGGCGATCCTGTGGAACGATGTCCGCGCGATGGACGAATGCCGCGCGCTGGAGCAGACCTTTCCCGCGTTGCGCGCCGTTACCGGCAACATCGCGATGCCCGGCTTCACCGCGCCCAAGCTGCTCTGGGTTCGCGCGCATGAGCCCGCGACCTTCGCCCGCGTTTCCCATGTGCTGCTGCCCAAGGCGTGGGTCCGCTTCCGCCTGACGGGGGAGATGATCGAGGACATGTCGGATGCGTCCGGCACGCTCTGGCTCGATGTCGGCGCGCGGGACTGGTCCGATCGGTCGCTCGCGGCGACCGGCTTGGGCCGCGATTCCATGCCGCGCCTGGTCGAGGGCAACGCGCCGGCCGGCACGCTGCGCCTGGAGCTTGCCGCGCGCTGGGGGATTGAACGTCCGCCCGTCCTCGCGGGCGGTGCTGGGGACAATGCGGCGGGCGCGGTCGGGCTGGGTGCCATCGCGCCTGGAAGTGCCTTCATCTCGCTCGGCACGTCGGGCGTGCTCTGGGCCACCACGGGGCGGTTCGTTCCCTTTCCGCAGGCGGCGGTCCATGCGTTCTGCCACGCGCTGCCGCAGACTTGGCATCAGATGGGCGTCACGCTGTCGGCCGCCGCCTCGCTCGGCTGGTGGGCGGGGATCACCGGCCAATCGGAGTCCACGCTGCTGGCGGAGGTCGGAGCGTTGCGCGCGCCCGCTCCGGCGTTGTTCCTGCCCTACCTCTCCGGGGAGAGGACGCCGCACAATGACGGCGCGATCCGGGGCGCCTTCGCCGGGCTTTCGCACGAGACCGACCGCGCAATCCTAACCCGAGCGGTTCTGGAGGGCGTCGCGTTCTCCTTCCGCGACTGCCTGGACGCGATCACCGCCTCTGGCACGGTGATAACCGAGGCGGACGTGATCGGCGGCGGCTCGCGCAGCCGCGCCTGGGTGGCGATCATAGCGGCCGTGCTCGGGATTCCGGTGCATCGCTTGGCCGAGGGCGAGTATGGCGGCGCGTTCGGGGCCGCGCGGCTCGCCCGTCTTGCCGTGACCGGAGAGGCGCCGGAGGTCGTCTGCACCCCGCCCGCCCGCGTGGAAACGATCCTGCCGGAGCCTAACTTGGCCGATGCCTATGCCGAGCGCCTTGCTCGCTACCGGGCGCTCTATCCTGCTTTGTCGCGGGCGCTATCATGGCCGCTTCCTTCGCCAGAGGCCAAGGCATGATCCCATGACCATCGTCGCACTGAACCGCAGCAATCTGGGCAAGGTGCAGCCGCCCGTGCGCGTCCCCGGCTATGATTCGGCCAAGATCACGCCTGGCATCGTCCATCTCGGCCTCGGCAATTTCCACCGCGCGCACATGGCTCGCTACACCCATGCGCTGATGGAGCGGCGGAGCGATCAGCGGGATTGGGGCATCATCGGCGCCGGCCTGCTGCCCGCCGATGAGCGGATGCGCGACAGCCTTGCACCGCAGGACGGGCTCTACACGCTCGTCGAGCGCAGCGCCGCCGAGGAGCGTGTCTCCATCATCGGCTCCGTGGTGCGCGTCATCCATGCCGGCGCGTCCTCGGCCGCGTTGTTGGACGCGATCAGCCAGCCGAAGATCCGCATCGTCAGCCTGACCGTGACCGAGAATGGCTACTGCCTCAACCGGGCGACCAAGCAGCTCGACCCCGACCATCCCTTGGTCCGTGGGGATCTCGCCGAGCCGGCACAGCCACGCAGCGCGGTCGGCGTCATCGTGGAAGCCTATCGGCGCCGCAAGGACGCGGGCCAGCCGGCCTTCACGGCCCTGAGCTGCGACAATATCCAGCATAACGGAAACGTGCTGCGCGCGGCGGCGCTCGCGCTCGCGGCGCTGCGCGATCCCGCGCTCGCGTCCTGGATCGAGCGTCACGCGAGCTTCCCCAACACCATGGTCGATCGCATCACCCCGGTGACTGCCCCGGAGGATGTGGCGGCGCTCGCATCCCGCTACGGCATCGACGATGCGTGGCCGGTGTTCTGCGAGACCTTCACGCAATGGGTGATCGAGGATCGCTTCGTGCAAGGCCGGCCGGCCTGGGAGGAGGTGGGCGCGCAGTTCGTGCCCGACGTGACGCCCTACGAGTTCATGAAGCTGCGGCTGCTGAACGGCAGTCATCTCGCGGTCGCCGGCCTGGGGCGGCTGGCGGGCTATGTCTACGTCCACGAGGCGATGGCCGATCCGCTGCTGCGGCGCTACATGGCCA
>DATFDN010000479.1:0-15247 GCA_035252035.1 Acetobacteraceae bacterium
CGGCGCGATGATGCCGCCCGACGGGATGGCGCGGCTGGCCGAGGCGGATTCGATCCTGCTCGGCGCCGTGGGCTGGCCGGACGTGCCCGACCATGTCTCGCTCTGGGGCCTGCTCATCCCGATCCGGCGCGGCTTCGACCAGTACGTGAACCTCCGGCCCTGCCGGCTGATGCCGGGCGTGCGCTCCCCGCTCGCGGGCCGCACCGAGGCGGACATCGATTTCTACGTGGTGCGCGAGAACACCGAGGGCGAGTACTCCTCGGTCGGCGGGCGGATGTTCGAGGGCACGGAGCGGGAATTCGCCACCCAGCAGAGTGTGTTCACGCGCACCGGCACCGACCGGGTGCTGCGCTATGCCTTCGAGCTGGCGCGCTCGCGGCCGAAGAAGCACTTGACCTCGGCCACCAAGTCGAACGGCATCACCGTGACCATGCCCTATTGGGACGAGCGGTTCACCGTCATGGGGCGGCAGTTCCCGGACGTGCGGACTGATCAGTTCCATATCGACATTCTCTGCGCGCACTTCGTCCAGCACCCGGACTGGTTTGACGTTGTGGTGGGATCGAACCTGTTCGGCGACATCCTCAGCGATCTCGGCCCGGCGGTGGCCGGCTCCATCGGCATCGCGCCCTCGGCCAACATCAGCCCCGAGCGGAAGCACCCGTCGATGTTCGAGCCGGTCCACGGCTCGGCGCCCGATATCGCCGGCAAGCATGTCTGCAACCCGATTGGCCAGATCTGGTCGGCGGCGCTGATGCTGGAGCATTTGGGCGAGGCGGCGGCCGGACAAGCGATCGTGAGGGCGATCGAGGGCCTGCTGCGCGACGGCGGCCCACGCACCCGCGACATGGGCGGCCAGGCGGGGACGGCGGAGGTGGGAGCGGCGCTGGCGCAGGCGGTGGCGTCTGGTTGATCGCGCGCAATGGCGCTGTTCCCTCCGGCTTTGCTTGCGGACCGGGTGGGCGTTGCATAAATTCTCGTACCTGGTCTCAGCAGGAGCCCACCCCGCATGGGCAACGACGCCGTCAGCCTGATTGCCCGCCGCTGCGAGCGCGCCGTTGTGACGGCGTACCGCGAGCTGCGTTCGCACGGCAGCGATGATCTGGGCGCATTCCGGGCTTGCACCACGCTCTACCGCATCCATCACCCCGAGGCCTCGGTGCATGAAGCCAGACGCCTCGTGGCGGAGTGGATCGACCACCATCTTGTCCGCCAGGAGGGCGGGCCGACGCCGGGCTGCGATTGCGGCGGCTAGGGCGTTCTCAGGGGCCGTCCTGCTTCTCCCCCTCCCCTGGCGGGAGAGGGTCGGGGGGAGGGGGCGCAGGTTTCCCGTCAGCCTGAAACCGCCCTAGCCTCCGCCCCTACCCAAGCTTCAGCGTGCCGAGATAGGCCGGCACCGGCGTCCCTGGCGGCAGTCGCGGGTCGGGCTGGGGCGGCGCGGTCCGCATCGCCACCGGCAGCACGCCCGCCCAACACGGCAGGGCATAGTCCGCCTCGTCGTCCACGGGCGGACCCGTCCGCACCTTGGCCGAGACCTCGTCGAGTGCCAGGCGCATGATCGTTGTCGCCTTCAGCTCCTGGGCGGTCGGCGGCCGGACCTCGTCCCAGCGTCCCGGCGCGACCCGCTCGGTGAACGCCCGCAAGGCCGCCAGCTTCGCCTCCAGCGCCGCGACTGGCTTGGCGGTGCCCAGGGCCATCACCGAGCGGTAGTTCATCGAGTGGTGGAAACCGGAGCGCGCCAGGACGACGCCATCCAGCAGGCTGACCGTGACGCAGACCGGCACGCCCGCGCCCTGTGCCCGCAACATGCGGCTGGCCGAGGAACCATGCCAGTATAGATGGTCGCCCTCCCGCCAATGCGCCGTGGGCGTGACATAGGGCTGACCCTCGATCACGTATCCCACGTGGCAGAGCAGGCCGGCATCGAGGATGGCGTACACCGCCTCCCGCTCATAGATGCCGCGCGCGGGCATACGCCGCACCCGCGTCCGGGCGCTCGGCGCTCCCTTGGTCCGCCGCGTCACGCCCGCCACTACCGTCCCGTCCATTCCCGCACCCCACTCCGCTCGCCTTGAACCGAAGGAGGATTGACGCGATCCGGTCCGGGCGGAAGAACCGGTTTCGTGGAAATTGACTGGACCAGTTGATGGGACGCGACGCGACCAGGGCACCGCCCCTCGGCCTGCTGCTGGACCCGGCCTCGCGCGAGGCGCTGCACTGGCAGATCGGCGAGCAGCTCCGCCGGGCCATCCTGGAACGCCGCCTTGCGCCGGGGACGCACCTGCCGTCCTCGCGCCTGCTGGCGCAGGAGCTGGGGTGCGCCCGTGGCACTGTCCTGGCCGCGCTCGATCAGCTCGTGGCCGAAGGCTATGTCGTAACCTCGCCCGGATCGGGCATCGCGGTCGCATCCGATCTCCCGGATGAATCGTTGGTGCCCAAGGCAATGCGGACCCACCGGCACCCGGTCACGGCGGCGGCACCGCGCCTGTCCCGGCGCGCGGAGGCGCGGCTGGCCACGTCCGCGCGACTCGCCGAAAGCTTCGACATGCCGCCGGCGGCCTTCGCGCTTGGCCATCCGGCGCCGGACGCCTTCCCGTTCCCGCTCTGGGCGAAGCTGCTGGAGGCGGAGTGGCGCCGGCCCGCCCAGGAGGTTACGACGTCGCCCCATCCGTTCGGCCATGCGGGCCTGCGCCGGGCCATCGCCCTCTATCTCGGGGCTGCCCGCGGCTTCGCCTGCACGGCGGCCGAGGTGATGGTGACGTCAGGAGTGCGGCGGAGCGTGGCGCTGCTGGCGCGGCTGCTGCTCGATCCCGGCGAGGCGGCATGGGTCGAGGAGCCGGGATTCCCAGGCACGCGCGAGGCGCTGCAAGCGGCCGGCGCGCGGCCAGTGCCTGTTCCCGTGGATGCATCCGGAGTCTCCCTGGACGCCGCGCAGGCACGCGCGCCCGAGGCGCGGCTGGCGATCGTCGCGCCCGCGCACCATTACCCGCTCGGCGCGATGCTCAGCTTGCAGCGCCGGCTGGCGCTGCTGGCCTGGGCCGAACGGACGGAAGGGTGGATCATCGAAGACGATTACGACGGCGAATACCGTTACGCCGGGCGGCCCCTTGCACCCCTGCGTGCCCTCGATCCCGCCGGGCGCGTTGCCTATGTCGGCAGCTTCTCCAAGCTGCTTTTCCCCTCGCTTCGCCTCAGCTACCTGGTGCTGCCGTCCGCCCTTGTGGACCCGGCGGAGCGCCTCCTGACCGCCTCGGAGCCGGTGGGGGCGTCCCTGCTCGGGCAGGGCGCGCTGGCCCGCTTCATCGCCGAGGGCCACTTCGCCGCGCACCTCCGGCGCACGAGGCGCCTCTATGCCGAACGCCAGCAGGCGCTGGTCGCGGCGGCGCGGCGCCACTTGGCTGGACTGCTCGACGTACCGCCCGATCCCGGCGGGATGCACCTGGTCGCGTATCCGCATCCCGCCTTCGCGGAGGGCTTCGAGGACAGCGCCATGACGATGCGGGCGGCGCGCGCGGGCATCCGTGTCGCGCCCTTGTCGGCGTGCTATCTCGCCGCGCCCGCGAGGCAGGGTCTCCTGCTCGGCTATGCCGCCGTGCCACCAGAGAGCATCGAGGCGGCCGTGATCCGCCTACGCTCCGCCCTGAGGCGGAATGGCGATCGTTGATGGGCCGCGTGTCACCCGCGCGCAGGCCCGTCTACGTCGGGATTGATGTTGCGTGTGCAACCAGCAAGCGGCTGCCGGTCTGCTTCGTGGCGGCCGGCCCTCCGCTGCTCCCGCTGACCGTGCCGAGGCATCTCTCCGACCGAATCCCGTGCGGATTGGGAAACCAGGAAATCGCCGCTGACGCGCCGTTCCGGCAGGCAGCCCATGCCGTCGCCAAAGCCATCCACGGGATCGCGGACGATAGGGGCTGGCGCATCATCCGGGCCGCAATCGACGCGCCCGCGGCACCGTCCATCGCCGGCACAAGGGCGTGCGAGGCGGCGATCAGGCAGGGCGGCATGTCGGTGTTTCAAACACCGACCGCCGCCGCGTGGGAGACCATCCGCGCCCGGTGCCGCGCTCATCTCGCGGATGGCGGCAGCGCCGCTGCCCTCCCGAACGCCAACCGCATCTGGATGCTGTTCGGCTTCGAGCTTTTCGCAAGCCTCCGAGCTTGGCTGGATGCCGAGATCATCGAAGTCTACCCGCACGCCATCGTGCGCGCACTGCTCACGACCTGCGGTCACAAATCGACCGAGGCGGGCTACCAAGCCCAACTGGATGCAGTGTCCGCTCGGACCGGCTGGTCGCCGGACGCACTCGCCGCTCGTTTGAAGAGGTCGGTTCCGGGGACGCGTGACGATCGGCTCGACGCCTTCATGTGCGCCTGGGTCGCAAGCCTCCTCGCCAGGCAACGGCGTGCTTATGGGAGCGCCGGAGACCCGCACGACGCGATATGGGTGCCGATCTGATGCCAGCCGGCGTAGACTATGACCGTTACGCCGTCATTCCCGCGAAAGCGGGAATCCAGGCCCACATGCACCGTGCTCCATGCGGTTCGCCCGGATTCCCGCTTTCGCGGGAATGACGGCATGGATTAGAACCAACGGCCGTTGGTATAGTAGGTTCGCGTCATGCGGCCGTCCGGCGTGCCGTGACCTCGATCTCGATTTTCATGCGGGAATCAGCCAGGCCCGCCGCGATCATCGTCGCCGCCGGGCGGACCGCGCCGAGATACTGGCGCAATACGGGCCAGCACGGCTCGAAGTCAGCCACATCGGGCAGGATGTAACGAACGCGGACCACGTCGGCGAACGAACTGCCCGCCTCCTCCAGTGCCCGCCCGATGTTGCGCATCGCCTGCTCGGCTTGTTCGCACACGTCGGGGGAGATTGTCATGCTGTCGTAATCGAAGCCGGTGGTGCCGGACACGAAGATCCATTCCCCATCCACGACCGCGCGAGAGTAGCCGACGCTGGCTTCGAACGGCGAACCCGAAGAGATCAGGCGGCGCATCGTTGGTGGCCCTTCCGGGCGGCAGGGAAAGTTTCCGGTCCGGACATGCTATACGAACGCATGGAGCACCGCCAGATGAGCGACGGGCTTTCGGGTCTCCTCCGTGAAGCGCCGCCGCTCGCCAAATTCCTGGTCTTGTACGCGGCCCTGTTTACAGCCTTCGGCGCGCTTTCCCCTTTTCTGCCTGCATTTCTCAACACGCGCGGCATCGGGCCGGAAACGCTTGGGGCTGTGTTGGCCGCGGGAACGGCCGTGCGCTTGATCTCCGGTCCAATCGCGGGGCGCATCGCGGACCGGCTCGCGGCGCCACGCGCCCTTCTTTGCGTTTGCGCCGTCGCGGCATCCCTGGCGGGGCTTGCATACCTGCCGGCGCGGGGACCGTGGTTCTTGCTCCTGGTCAGCCTGCTGCAAGCGTTCGCCTTGGCGCCAATCGTGCCCATCGCGGACGCATTGTCCCTCGCATCGTCCGCCCCAGCGCCGTGGTCCGGGAAGCGCCAAGGCTTCAACTACGGTTGGGTGCGCGGCGCAGGCTCGGCAGCGTTCATCGTAGGCGTGGTCCTCGGGGGAAGGCTCCTTGGATATCTCGGATTTATCGCAATCATTTCTCTCAACGCCGGGCTGCTCGCCGCCGCCTCGCTCCTCGTATTCTGGGTGCCCGATCGCATCACGATCCACTCCAGGGCGGACGCCGTTCGCGGCGGCATAGGAAAATTGCTGCGGATACCGGTGTTTCGCTGGCTTCTGCTGGTGGCGGCGCTGGTGCAGGGGAGCCACGCGATGCACGACGCCTTCGCCGTGCTCCGATGGCAGGCAATCGGCATCGATTCAGCCACGATCGGTCTGTTGTGGTCCGAGGGCGTAACAGGGGAGATCGTGGCCTTCTTCCTTCTCGGCCGCCCTCTGCTGGACCGCCTTGGACCCGCGGGGAGCGCCATGCTGGCCGCCATGGCTGGTGTCGTCCGGTGGGCTGTGATGGCGCTGGCAACCAGCGTCGCCCCGATCGCGTTGGTTGAACCACTGCACGGATTCACCTTCGCCCTGCTGCATCTCGCGTGTATGCACCTGATCCGGGAGTTGGTCCCCTCGCGCCTCGCCGTGACCGCGCAAACTGTCTACGGGACATTAGGAATCGGGATGAGCACCGCCGTGCTGACGCTATGTTCCGGCGTGTTCTATGCCCGCTTGGGTGCCGGCGGATTCTGGATCATGAGCGGGCTGTGCGCTTGCGCGGTTCCATTTACGCGATATCTCAGGCGCGAATGAACGCTCAAACACTCCGCTGGGCGATGTAGGAGTAGAAATTGCTTGCGGCAAAGAAGCGGCCCATCGCGGAGGCGTGCTCAAGCCCGTCCGCGAACGCGGCGGCTTCGGTCTCGGACATGGCGCCCGCGCGCGGCAGCAGCACGCGGAGCGATGCGACCGTGGATGACCAGAACGCGGCTCGGCCGATGTCAGCCGCGACATAGGCCCGCGACCATTGGAGCTGGAAGCCGCCTGCGGCGAGCAAGCGGGGCATGGCGCGCATGACCCGAAGCTGCGAGAACAACGCGCCGTGCAGCAGGCGATCCGTCTCGGTACCCCCGTCCGGCGCATCGGTGGCCATGGTGAACGAGGCGTAGTCGCCATCGAACACCACGAGCCGGCCGCCGGGCCGGAGCAGCCGCCGTCCTTCGGCCAGCACCGTGGCGGGATCGGCCACGTGGCTGATCAAGGTGTGCATGACGACGACATCGAAGCCGCCCTGCGGCAACCCGAGCCCGTGCGCATCGCCGGTGCGGAACGAGATTCTCCCGGCAAGCCCCTCCTCGTCCGCAAGGCGCCGCGCCATCTCCAGGAGGTGGGGGCTGATATCGACGGCGGTGATAGGCCCTTTCGCGCCAGGGCGGCGGGCAATGGCGCGGGCCGCGACGCCAGTGCCGCAGCCGAGATCAAGGATCGCCTCCGGTCCGGCGAGCCCGAGCGCGTCCATGTAGTCGTCGATGACACGCGCGAAGAAAGGATGGCCGCCGCGTGCCTCCAAGCGCGCGGCGATCGCCGCAAGGCCTTGCTCGTCCATCTGGAAGGTGCGGCCATACGGGTCGGGCGTCCGCAACTGGGTTTGGTCCACTGTGCCCTCCTCTGGAAACCGGCGGATATGGACTCTGGACAAGCGTTGGACAAAGATCGCAGCCAAGGCCATCATCAAACAACAGAACCGATCGGAGGAGCAAATGCCCGGCACACCTCAACACTTCGACGCTGTGGTGATCGGCGCCGGCTTTTCCGGGATGCACATGCTGAAGTCGCTCCGGGACAATTTGGGGCTCAGGGTGCGCGTCTACGAAGCCGGGGCAACGGTTGGCGGAACCTGGTACTGGAACCGCTACCCCGGCGCGCGTTGCGATTCAGACGCCTACATCTATTGCTTCACCTGGGACAAGGAACTGCTGCAGGAATGGGAATGGTCCGAGCGCTATCCCGAGCAGCCGGAAATCCTGTCGTATCTGGAGCACGTCGCCAAGCGGCACGATTTGAAGCGCGACATGCAGTTCAACACGCGAGTCATCGGGGGCGAATTCGATGAGAACACCGGTTTGTGGACGGTGCGGACCGACAAGGGCGAAGAGGTCACGACCCGCTATCTGATCGCCGCCGTGGGCACCCTGTCGGATACGAACATACCACCGTTCAAGGGCCTGGAGAAATTCAAGGGCAAATGGTACCACACGAGCCGTTTCCCGCACGCCGGCGTTGATTTCACCGCCAAGCGCGTGGCCGTGGTCGGCACCGGCGCCACGGCGGTGCAAGCCATTCCGGAAATCGCGCAACAGGCAAAGCACCTCACGGTATTCCAGCGCACCGCCAACTACTGCGTGCCGGCGCGCAATGGCAAAGTGGACCCCGAACTGGTCGCCGCCCGCAAGGCGGACTACGAGGGCGTGGTCAAGCGCATCCGCGAGTCGTTCTTCGGCCAGGAGCATTACTTCATCCCAAAATCGGCGCTCGACGCCACGCCGGAGGAGCGCGAGCGCGAGTTCGATAGGATGTGGGACGCTGGCGGCTTCGCCTTCTGGCTGGCCAACTACCAGGACATGTTCTTCAGCCCGGAGGCCAACGAGCTTTGCGCCGACTATATCAAGCGCAAGATCCGCCAGACCGTGAAAGATCCGGTCGTCGCCGAAAAGCTCATACCCAAAGGATATTATTACGGTACCAAGCGCCAGCCGCTGGACACCAACTACTACGAGACGTTCAACAAACACAACGTCCTCTTGGTCGATGCCAGCACTGATGGTCCAATCGAGGAAATCACCGAGAAGGGCATCCGGGCAGGCGGCAAGGAGTACGAATTCGACATCATCGTTTTCGCCACCGGGTTCGACGCCATGACCGGCCCGCTGAAGGCCCTCAACCTGAAAGGCCGTGGTGGCCGCACGCTTGATGAGCTGTGGGCGGATGGTCCGCGCACCTATCTTGGCATCGCGATCGCCGGATTCCCCAACTTCTTCACCATCACCGGCCCGCAAAGCCCATCCGTGCTGTCGAACATGCCGGTGTCGATCGAGCAGCACGTGGAGTGGATCACCGACTGCATCGACACCATGCGCAAGACCGGCAAAGCCACGATCGAGGCCACGCCGGATGCACAGGAGCGATGGGTTGCGCACGTCAACGAGATCGTCAGCCAGACCCTGATGACCAGCGCGAACTCCTGGTACATGGGCGCCAACATCCCCGGCAAGCCCAGGGTCTTCCTGCCGTATCTGGGGCCGGAAGGAGTCGGTGGCTATCGGAAGACGTGCGATGAGGTCGCGGCCAAGGGGTACGAGGGATTCGAACTTGCATAGTTGCACCAGCCGCTTTTTACCTTGACCCGTACGGTCGTGCCTGAGCAAGCGGGCATCCAGGCCAACCGCCGCATCCGGCGTGGTTCGCCTGGATTCCCACTTTCGCGGGAGTGACGAGCGACAGGTCAAGGTTTTAGGCCGCTTGTACTATATCCAGCCCGCTTCCGGTGACCGGTTTGGTCCAGGAGCGCTGAGCGGGAGAGGTGATCCGCTCGGGCTTGTTCCAGGCATCGCGACGTGCTTCGAGGATCGCCTGATAGCGCGGGTCAGCGCACGGCAACGCAGCCAAGGGGCTGCATTTGCTCCAACGTAGCGCCGCAGGAGGAGACACAGCTCGATGCCCACCATCGCACATGAACTCAAGATCGCGGCACCGCCTTCCGCCGTGTACAGAGCGCTGACGACAATCGCCGGCATACAAAGCTGGTGCGCCAGCACCGTCACGCACCCGACCGGGGCGACGGCTGCCAAGCAGGGCGACAAAATCCACATGCATTTCGGACCAAATAAGGATTTTACATGGGAGTTCGTGCATCTCGAACCCGACCGCCACGTCGGCTGGAAGTGCGTGGCAGGCCCCGACGACGCGCCGGGGACAGGCGTCGCCTTCGACCTGGCCAAAGCCGATGACGGGCGGACGCGCCTCTCGCTCCAGCACAAAGGGTGGTCCGAAGGACATCCCGAGTTCGTCCGGTGCAACACACGCTGGGGCGCTCTGCTGGGGCAGTTGAAGCACTATCTCGAACAAGGAATCACGCAGAAAGCGGTCACGTAGCGCGGCATCGTTCCGCCCGACGTACGGATCGCGCGTCAACCGAGCGTCTCCGTTGCTCAGAGAGCGGCATTTGCCAGAACGAGGGGAGCGTCCGTACAGCCCATTCAAAGGAGCCAACGGCATGTCGAAGGAAGCAAGGGGCTATGTCATCCTCGAACCTGGCCAGCCCCATCCGCTCGGCTGGCAGGTTCCGCCCATCAACGATCTCCGCTCGGCCCTTGAGCACCTGAAGGTGTTCCCGGGCCAATACATCGAAACGGATCGCGAGGTCGATCCCAAGGACGAGCTTGCCGGAGTGTATCGCTACATTGGAGCTGGGGGCACGGTCATACGGCCAACCCGGGTCGGACCGGCAATGATGTTCAACAACATCAAAGGCTATCCGGGCTCGCGCGTCCTGGTAGGCCTACTGGCGAGCCGCGAGCGCGTTAGCGAGCTGCTGGGCGCGCCGGTGCGCGAACTCGGCGTGCAAATGGGCCAGGCGAGGCTCACGGTCACTCCGCCGGCGTTCGTCGAGCGGAAGGACGCCCCGTGCCAGGAGGTGGTGCATCGCGCTGGCGAGCCGGGCTTCGACCTGCGCAAGCTGCTGCCCGCGCCGACGAACACGCCGCAGGACGCCGGCCCCTACTTCTGCATGGGCCTTGTGCTGGGCAGCGACCCTGACGACCAGAATAATGTGGACGTCACCATCCACCGCCTCTGCGTGCAGGGGGCGGATGAACTCTCGATCTTCTTCGCGCCGGGCCGCCACATCGACCGTTTCCGTCAGAAGGCGGAGGCGCAGGGCAAGCCGCTCGCCGTGTCGGTTAACATGGGTTTGGATCCGGCGATCTATATTGGGGCGGAGTTCGAGGCCCCAACGACGCCGTTCGGGTTCGACGAGCTGTGCGTGGCGGGCGGGCTGCGTGGCAAGCCAATCGAGCTCGTTGAATGCCTCACGGTCGCGCAGAAGGCCATTGCCAGGGCGGAGATCGTCATCGAAGGCGAGATACTGCCCGGCAAGCGCGTCGCCGAGGACCAGAACACGAATACCGGCAAGGCGATGCCCGAGTTCCCCGGCTATGACGGCGACGCCAATCCTTCGCTGCCGGTTATCAAGGTCAAGGCCATCACGACGCGGAAGAACCCGATCCTGCAAACGCTCGTCGGCCCTGGCGAGGAGCATGTCAGCCTCGCGGGCATCCCGACCGAGGCCAGCATCCACAATGCTTGCAAGGATGCGCTGCCGGGCCTGCTCAAGAACGTCTACTCGCACAGCTCAGGGGGCGGCAAGTTGCTCGTCGTCCTGCAAGTCGCCAAGAAAAGTGCCGGCGACGACGGCAATGCCCGCCAGGTGGCGCTGATCGCGCTGGCCGTCTATCGCGAACTGAAGAACGTGATCCTGGTCGATGAGGATGTGGACCTCTTCGACACCAACGACGTGCTGTGGGCGATGCAGACCCGCTACCAGGGCGACCTCGACACAATGTTCATCCAGAGCGTGACGGGTCACGTCCTCGACCCGTCGCAAACCCCGTTGTACAACCCGCGCCTACCGGCCAAGGGTACCACCTGCAAGACGGTGTTCGACTGCACCGTGCCCTTCCACCTCAAGGAGCACTTCGTCCGCGCCCAGTTCAAGGATGTCGATGCCAGCCTCTGGGCGCCCTCGCTGTTCGAGAAGGCGGCGCGGTGAGCCGCTCGGCCCCGCCTCCGCGCCGGCTAGTCGTGGGCATAACCGGGGCGAGCGGCATTGTTCTCGGCATCCGCGCGCTGGAAATGTTGAAGGGACTTGGTGTTGAGACCCATCTTGTCGTGTCGAGGGCCGGCGAGATGACCCGGTCGTACGAGACGAAGCTAGGCCGGGAGGAGCTTCAGGCGCTCGCGGATCACGTTCACCCGGTGGGCGCCGTGGGTGCAAGCATAGCCAGCGGCTCCTTCCGGACGATGGGTATGCTGATCGCACCCTGCTCAGTGCGTTCGCTCGCCGAGATCGCAACTGGCGTTACAACGACCCTGCTCACCCGCGCTGCCGACGTCACCTTGAAGGAGCGCAGGCGGCTTGTCCTAATGGTGCGTGAGGCGCCGCTCCATGCCGGCCACATCCGCAACATGCTGGCCGTGACCGAGATGGGCGGCATCGTCCATCCGCCCGTGCCCGCCTTCTACACCGATCCCAAGTCGGTCGCGGACATCGTGGACCATTGCGTTGCCCGGGCGCTCGACTGCTTCGGTCTCGAAGTGCCCAACATGAAGCGTTGGGGCGAGCCGGACCCCGAGGTTGAGCCGGAAATTGGGGTCGGTCCCGTTTCGCTTGATGGTGAGGCGGTTTGTCCGCGTTCCATCTGAGAGCACCAATACCAGCCCGCGGGACCGATGACCCAGATGTGAATCAGCGCAGCGCGAGGGGGTGTGATTCGCCGTCCGTGTGATGTGGAGGGGCGGCCATGACGGTTGCGATCACCCGTTTGGATCTACTGGCAAAGGAAGGTCGCGGCGAGTCAGTCCTCGGCGATCCGATCGGCCACATAGGCGCCTCGGCTGCCCATTGGCTTGGGCGGCCCTTCGGTGCTGTCGCGCGCCGTCTGCAACTCGAGTTCGGCGTTCAGCTCGGCGCCGAGCAGCACGACATAGGCGGAGACGAAGAACCACATCATGATGCCGATAAACGTCCCAAGGGAGCCATACGTCACGGTGTAGGTCGCGAAGTCGCTGACGTACAACGAGAACAGCACCGATGCCGCGACCCACAGAAAGGTCGCTAGGATCGACCCAGGCGTGACCCAACGCCATTTCGCGGCGTTTCGGCACGGGCCGTAACGATAAATAATGGACAGGGCGAGCACGACGAACACCAGCGTCAGCGCGATGCTCGCGGCCTGGATGAGAAGCTTCTGGTTCGTGGAGACTCCCAGGAATCCCAGCAGCGCTGGCAGGGCCACAAGCGCGGCCAAGCCGAGCGCCGCCCCCAGGATCACCAGGATGGTCAGGGCGAACGCCGTGAGCTGGTAATGCAGGAGGCCACGGCGCTCCTGCTCCTCGTAGGCGAGGTTGATCGCGGCGATCAGCGACTTGGTGCCCGTGGTCGTGCTCCATATGGTGACGCCCGTGCTGATGACCAGGCTCACTCCCAGCGAGCTCGATGGCTTAGTGACCAGCAGATGCACCCGCTCCGCTATCAACGCGACAGCCGGGGGCGCCAGCAAGCCGCGCAGGATCTCAAGGTGCGGCTCGACCGTCATCGGATCAAAGGCCAGCCCGTAGAGGGAGATCAGCATGCTGATGGCCGGAAACAGCGCCAGCGTCGCATAGAACGCGCATCCGGCGGCGGCCAGCGAGGCGCGGTCGGAGATCATCTGAAACCATGTGCGCCGCAGGACCGCCTTCCAGCCCGGCCAGGGCATCCTGAGCGGCGCGTCGGCATCGCGCCCGAGGGCGCGCGCGGCCGGTTCCGATACCAGCCGGAAGGCCTCCGGACCCGGACCAGCCGCGTCGGCGCGCAGCGGTGGAGCCGTTTCAGGCTCGGGGGGCCGGGTGGGCCGCCATATGCGTGAGCGCCGCTGCATGGTGCTGACCCGACACGCTCAGGCCCGCTCCAGCCCGCACCACCCGGCGATCGTCAGTGCCAGGACGCGCGTGACGTGGCGCAGCGACTCCAGGCCAACGCTTTCATCGATGCCGTGGATATTCTCTGAGTCCGGGCCGTAGCATGTGGCTTGCGTACCTTGGTACAAAGTATAGAACCGCGCGTCCGTCAGTCCCGGCGCGGCGTAGTGGCGCAACTCCTGGGCGGTGATCTCATGGTGCAGCGCGCTGACCGCGCGCGCGATCGGCTGCTCGGGCGGGAAGGCGCAGCCATCGGCCATGAAGCCTTTGAATTCGACCGTCGCGCGAGCACCATTCATCCCAGCGGCGGCCTTGGCGACCAGCGCCTCGATATCGCGCGCGACCTGCCGGCAGGAGTAGCCCGGCATCACCCCGACCCTCAGCCCGATGCGCGCGCGCGTCGGCACCGAGCTGTTCCATTCGCCCCCTTCGATCGTGCCCAAATTCACGTTGATCGGATGATTGTCGGCCGCGAAGGCCGGGTGGCGGCGCTCGGCACGGTTCATCTCCGCCTCATACTCCTTGAAGCGCGCCGCGATGGCCGTGGCCGCCTCGATCGCGTTCACCCCGGACCGCATCTCGCGCACATGCGCCGGGCGTCCCGTGACCGTAACCCAGGCCCAGACGACGCCGACCTCGGCGACATAGAGCGCGGGATAGCCAGGACCGGGCTCCGGGATCAGGCAGGCATCCGGCTTAGGAAGAGCCTGCATCACCGCGAGCGCGCCGTTGCCGGTGCATTCCTCCTCGATCACGGCCGCCATCTGCACCTCGGCCGCCGGTTGCAGCCCTGCTTCCTTCAAGGCTCGAAAGGCGGTCACGTACGCCGCGATACCAGCCTTCATATCGGCCGCGCCGCGGCCGTACATGCGGCCATCACGGATCGAAGGTTCAAAGGGCGGCGTGGTCCAGAGATCTGGAGCGCCCTCCGGCACCACGTCCACATGGCCTTGCAGCAGCAGGCTCTGCCCGCGCCGCTCCCGTGGCGCGTGCAGCGCCACCACCGGATCGCGTCCCGCATAGTCGATCAGCGGCGGGGAAAAACCGGGATGATCGGCGAGCGCCGCCGGATCGACCGCCACCCGGCGCGGTGTCAGTCCGAGGTCGCGATACACCTCCTCCATCTCCGCGAGGCACGACTGTTCCTGACCCAACAAGCTGCGGTGGCGCACCAGCCGCTCCAGCAGCGCGATGGCCTCATCATGCAGCGCGTCCGTCGCCTCCAGGATGGCGTGCCGCGCGCCGGGGTCGATCGATAGCATCAGTCGATGGCCGCGTGAACGAGGTTGCTGACCCGGTCAAGCCGGGCCGAATGCCAAGGGTCCGGCTGGACGTAGTTGGTCAGGTAGGAGAACGACACGCCGCTCGCCGGGTCGGCCCAGGAATAGGACGAGCCAACGCCGCCATGGCCGAACGTGTCCGGCGCGGCGATGGTGCCAAGCCCGCGGATGCGTTCGCTGAACCCGCGCACATGGGGACCAAGGCCGCGATGCATCGGGATGCCGTCCATGAAGACATCGGGCGTCTCGCCCGTGTGGTTGCGGGTGACATAGGCCAGCAGGCGCGGCGAGAAGGCCCGGACGCCATTCAGCCGGCCCTGGTTCAACAGCATCTGGTAGAAGGCCGCCACGCCGCGCGCGGTTCCGAACCCGCCGCCATGCGGCAGGCCAGCGGCGCGGAACTCGGGCGAGTTGTCGCGCAGCCCGCCCTCGGGTGGGGCATGGATATCGGCGCAGCGCGCCTGCGTCTCCCCTGGCACGCCGACAAAAATATCCTCCCCCAGCCCGATTGGCTCGATGACGCGGGTGCGGATCACCGCTCGGTAGTCCTGTCCCGTGACCGCCTCGATCACCATGGCTTGGACATAATGGGCAGCACGGCCGTGGTACTGCATCCGCGAGCCGGGGGTCCATTCCAGCGAGAAATCGCAAACCTCCGCGCGCATCCGCGCATGGTCGGCCCAACTCGCGCGGCTGACATCGGCGCTTGGGAAGCCGCCCTGGTGCGTCATCACCTGATGCAGCGTGATGTCGGCCTTGCCGCGCGCGGCGAACTCCGGCA
>DATFDN010000480.1:0-6407 GCA_035252035.1 Acetobacteraceae bacterium
GGGCGGCCAAGGGTCGGCCCCCGGCCGCGCCCGGCCTCGCCGAGCGGGCCGACGGCGCCGCCCGCCCTCTCCCGCCCCGCTCCGAGGGTATGGCGGGCCGCTCCTCAACTCCGCAGCGGGCGGAAGAACGCAGCCACGTCGGCGGCCAAGGCGGCGGGCTGCTCCATCGCGGCGAAGTGCCCGCCCTTCTCCATCGTCGTCCAGCGCCTGATATCGGTGTAGGTCGCCTGCGCGATGCTGCGCGGCGGCCGCCGGATTTCCCGGGGGAAGGCGGCGTAGCCCGTCGGCACGTCCACGGTACGTCCGGCCGGGATCGGCCATGGCCCGTGCATCCGCGCGTAATAGGGCCAGAACGAGGCGCCGATGCAGCCCGTGAACCAATAGAGGGAGATGTTGGCCAGCATCCGGTCTCGGCCGATCGCACTCTCGATCGTGCCGTCATTGTCCGACCAGGCGCGGAATTTCTCGGCGATCCAGGCGGCGAGCCCAACGGGGCTGTCGGTCAGGCCGTAGGCGAGCGTCTGCGGGCGCGTGCCCTGGATCCACTGATATCCGGTCTCCTCCTTGAGCCAGACCGAGACGTCCTGGAAATAGCGCGCCTCCTCCTCGCTCGGGTTCGCGGGCGGCGGCAGATCCGGGCGGATCGAGAGCAGGTTGAGGTGAATGCCGAGCAGCTTGGAGGCGTGATCGACGCCGAGCGCGGAGGCGGTGAAGGCGCCCCAATCGCCGCCCTGCGCGCCGAAGCGCCCATGACCCAGCACTTCGGTCATCAGATCGGCAAGGCAAGCGGCGATGTCCGACACACTGAAGCGCGGCTGGCCCGGCCGGAAGGACAGACCGTAGCCAGGTAGGGAGGGTGCCACGACCGTGAAGGCATCGGCCGGATCGCCCCCGAACGCGGCGGGATCGGCAAGGCGGGGAATGATGTCGATGAACTCAAAGACCGAGCCGGGCCAGCCGTGCATCAGCAGCAGCGGCATCGGCTTTGGCCCCTTGCCCGGCACATGCAGGAAGTGCAGGTCGATGCCATGCAGCGGGACCGTGTACTGCGGGAAGGCATTCAGCGCGGCTTCCTGCGCCCGCCAGTCAAAGCCGGTCCGCCAATACGTGGCGAGATCGCGCATATAGGCCAGGCTGGCGCCATAGGCCCATTCCGCGCCGGGAGCCTGATCCGGGAAGCGTGTCCGCCCGAGGCGCTCCTTCAGCTCGGCGATGTCCTTGTCGGGCACGGACAAGGTAAAGGGCCGCGGTTTCTGAGCCATGGGCGGTGTTTCCTCCGGTTGCCACCCGACAATGCCCCCGCTGCGCCAGGCCGCAAAGATGGCTGGCAGGCTCAGTTGCCCATGAGGGCGTTCAGCTCCGGCGTGCTCAGCGTGTGCTCAAGATACGAGAAGCTGCCCTGCTCCTTGACCTCCCGCGCCGCGCCCAACAGGGCGCTCACCGCCGCCCGGTAGAGCGAGCTGGCCAGGCTGATCCGCTTCACCCCGGCTTCGGCCAGCTCCGCCACGGAGAACGAGCGCCCCTTGATGCCGGCCATGAAATTGACCGGGCGCGCGACCGCGGCGCAGACCGCGCGCACCGCCGCCAGATCGGGCAAGCCGGGCGCCATCAGCACGTCCGCGCCGGCCGCCTCGAAGGCTTGCAGGCGGCGGATTGTGTCGTCGAGATCCGGGTTGCCGCGGATGAAGTTCTCGGCCCGTGCGGTCAGCGTGAAGGGAAAGGGCAGGGCGCGCGCGGCCTCGGCGGCGGCGGCGATCCGCTCGCGCGCGTGCCCCGCATCGAAGAGCGGGCGCTGCGGGTCGCCACTCGCGTCCTCGATCGAGCCGCCAACCAGCCCAGCCTCGGCCGCGAGGCGGATCGTCTCGGCGGCATCCTCCGGCCTGTCCCCGAACCCTTTCTCAAGATCGGCGGACACCGGGACATCGACGGCGTCCACGATGAGCTTGGCGTGGGCCAGGGCTTCGGCGCGCGTCACCATCCCGTCGCGCCGGCCCAGCACGCCGGCCGAGGCACCGCTCGATGTCGCCAGGGCGGCGAAGCCAAGTCCCGCCAGGATGCGGGCGGACCCGGCATCCCAGGGATTGGGGATCACGAAGGCGCCGGGCGCTTCGTGCAGGGCGCGGAGACGCCGCGCCTTCTCGGATTGGCTGATGGTCATGAAAGCTCCTTTCTCCGAAGCGGACGGCAATAATGATGCAGCGGGCCGCCTTTCAGGCTAGGAAATCATCGCTACCAGCGGGAGTGAAGCAAGTGGACGCGCCGAAGGAGCTTGCAGAGGCACCGAAGAAGCTGGCGCAAATGCCGCAGAAGCTCGGCGATTCGGCAGATCGCCGGACCGAGCTGGCGGCGGATCGCACCGTCCTCGCCGCCGAGCGCACCTACGCCGCCTGGGTGCGGACCGGGCTCGCCGCGCTGGCCAGCGGCGTGGGAGCGAAGAAACTGCTGGCGGGCGTGATCCCGGACTGGGGCGTGCTGATCGTGGGCAGCGTGCTCGTGCTGTTCAGCGCCTTCTCCTTTGGCGCGGCGGTTTGGCGCGAGGTCTTCATCGGCGCGCCACCGCCGGAGCCGGACACGCGCCGCATTCACTGGATCGTTCTCGTCATCGTCAACGGCACCTTGATCCTGGTCTCGTGCGGCGCGCTGGTCGGTGTGCTGTTTGGCCGCACCGGGGGCTGATCCCGAACCGGCACGGTTGGCGCCCGCCGCCAGACGCCCCTATAAGCGTGCGCCCCCAAGACCCGAGCACCGATGGACACCGAGACGTTCGACTTTGCCGATGCGCGCAACCGCATGGTGGACAGCCAATTGCGGCCCAACAAGGTGACGGACCCGCGCGTGCTGAGCGCGATGCGCGAGTTGCCGCGCGAGCGTTTCCTGCCAGCCCGGCTGCGCTCCAGGGCCTATGTGGACGAGGACGTGCCGTTGGGCGGCGGTCGCGTGCTGATGGAGCCCCTTGTGATCGCCCGGCTCGTGCAACTGGCCGCGCCTAGCGCGGGGGAACGGGCGCTGGTGGTGGGCGCAGGCGTGGGCTATGGCGCCGCCGTGCTCGCGCGCTGTGGGGTTCGGGTGGTCGCGTTAGAGGAGGACCGGGCCTTGGCCGCTCTCGCCGAGCGCACGCTCGCCGAACTGGCGCCAGGGGTCACCGTGGTGATCGGCCCGCTCGCCGCCGGGTGGCCGCAAGGCAAACCCTACGACATCATCCTGATCGAGGGCGCGGTGCGGGACATCCCGGCCACGCTGGGCGGGCAGTTGCGCGCCGACATCGGCCGGCTGGTCGCGGTGCGCGCAACGGTTGGTTCCATGGGATCGGCGGTGCTCGCCGAGCCGACGCCGCTCGGGCTGCGTGCCAAGCCGATGTTCGACTGCGCGACCCCGCCGCTGCCCTCGCTCCTACCGAAGCCGGGCTTCACGTTCTAGCCGCCCAGCAAACGCGCGAGCAAGCCGCGCTGGGGCTGTGCCGCGCGCCGGATCGTCTCCGCCACCCCATCGAGATCGGGACTGGGCTGGTCCAGCCCGGTCAGGATGGCCCGCGCTTTGCCGGCGCGATCAAACACGTACACGCCTGTCGCGTGGCTCACCGCGTAGGGCGCGTCATCCCGCGCCGGCTGCACCGAATAGGCGACCCGGTATCGCCGGGCGAGGGTGTCCAGCATGTTGGGCGAGGGACGCATCCCAATGACGTCCGGACCGAAGGGCGCCGTGAGATGCCGCAATGCCTCCAAGGTGTCGCGGGCCGGGTCAACGGTGACGAACAGAACCCGGACCGACCGTTTCAGCGGGCCGAGCCGGTCCAGTGCGGCGGACAGGTTGGCCAGCGTCGTCGGGCAGATGTCGGGACAATATGTGTAGCCGAAATTGAGCAGCACGACGAAGCCGCGGAACTCGGCCGCGCTCGCCAGTGCGCCGGTATCGGCACGCTGCATGTGAAAGTCGAGATCAGGCAAGCTCCCCGACACGTCCGCGCTCGCCGCGCGGGCCAGCTTGGCGGTGGCGATCAAGCCGGAACCAGCGAGGCAAAGCGCCCGTCGGCGGGAAAGTCGGACCATCGCTCGAGTCTGCGCCCGGCCGAGAGGCCATGGAAGCCTTTGATGCCCGCCGTCCCAATCACTTGCGCGGGCGCGCCTGGCTCGCCACCCTGTGGCGATGCGGACAGGGGAGAGCAGCGCGCCGGCGCGGCCAAGCGGGATCGTGGATCGCCCGGAGCTTGCCGCTGTCGCGCTCATCGCAAGTGTCGGGTTGTTGCTGGCGTGGCTGAGCCGTGATCACCCGGCGCAACTGCCGGCGCTGGCGCCCTGGGAGTTTTCCTGGCCCGAGTACCTCGCCGCTTCGTGCGGGCTCTGGTGGTACGCGCGCGGCCTGTGGCGATCCGCTCCCGCCAGCCGTCCTCCCTGGAGAAAGCGAATTCTTTACCTGGCCGGCGTAGGATTGCTCTATGCGGTGCTGCAAACCCGCTTTCTCTACCTCGCCGAGCACATGTTCTTCCTGCATCGGGTGCAACACATCGTCATGCACCATCTCGGCCCGTTCCTCATCGCGCTCGCCTGGCCAGGCGAGACAATCGCGCTCGGAATGCCGGGCTGGGCGCGGCGCGTGGCGCTCAGCCGTTCGGCACGGCGCGTTTGCGGGGCGGTCCAGCATCCGGTCGTGGCGGCGGTGCTTTTCGCGGGGCTCGTTTTCCTATGGCTTTACCCACCCCTGCACTTCCGGGCGATGGTGGATGCCCGGCTTTACGCGCTAATGAACTGGAGCATGGTGGTGGACGGCATCTTCTTCTTCGTCCTGGTGCTCGATCCCCGGCCGGTGACGGGGTCCGGGCTGTCGTTCGCGGGGCGGATCGTGCTGGCGCTCAGCGTGCAGATCCCGCAGATCGCGCTTGGCGGCGTGTTGGCCGCGGCGACGGCCGACCTCTATCCCTGGTATGACCTGTGTGGCCGCATCTTCCCAGGGATCGACGCGACGACCGACCAGGAGCTCGGCGCGTTCGTGATCCTGTTCCCTGGCGGCATGATGAGCGCCCTCGCCGCGCTGATCGTGCTCGGCCGCTTGTGGCGGGCCGAAGAGGCGGCGGCGCGAGGCGACGCGGCGCCCTCGCCCGCCGGGCAGATCGCGGCGGCCGCGGGCAGCGTGCCATGACGGGCGCGGTGCTTGTCACCGGGGCGGCGGGCTTCATCGGGATGCACGTTGCCCAAGCCTTGCTCGAGCGGGGCGAACAGGTGATCGGGCTCGACAACCTCAACGCCTATTACGATGTCAGGCTGAAGGAGACCCGCCTCGCGCGGCTGGAGGGGCGGACCAGGTTCCGCTTCCGGCGGATGGATGTGGCGGACCGGGCGGCGTTGCACGCCCTTGTGGATGCCGAGCATGGGATCGACCGGATCGTGCATCTCGCGGCGCAAGCGGGGGTGCGCCACTCGCTGGTGGACCCGTACGCCTATGTCCAATCGAATGTCATGGGCCATCTCGTGGTGCAGGAGGCGGCCCGGCGCCTCCCTCGGCTGTCGCACCTCGTCTATGCGAGTTCGTCCTCGGTTTATGGGGCGAATCGCCGCTTGCCGTTCGCGGAGGCGGACCGGGTGGATGAGCCGGTCTCGCTCTACGCCGCGACCAAGCGCGCTGACGAGCTGATGAGCTACGCCTATGCCCACCTCTTCGGCCTGCCGCAGACGGGCTTGCGCTTCTTCACGGTCTATGGCCCGTGGGGCAGGCCGGACATGGCCTATTACGGCTTCGCCCGCGCCATCGCCGCCGGCGAGCCGATCACCCTCTACGAGGGGGGGAAGCTGAAGCGCGACTTCACGTACATCGACGACATCGTGCGCGGCGTCCTGGGCGCGCTGGACCGTCCCCCGGAGGGCCGCTTGCCGACGCGCGTGCTGAACATCGGCAATCACCGGAGCGAGGAGGTGGGCACCCTGGTCCGGCTCCTCGAAGAGGCGCTCGGAAAGCGCGCGGTGATTCGGGAGGCGAAGCGGCCGGAGGCCGACGTCGAGGAAACCTTCGCCAATGTGGAGGCGATCGCGGCGCTCACCGGCTTCGCCCCGAGCACGACCTTGGCCGAGGGCATCCCGCGCTTCATCGCCTGGTTCCGCGACTTTCACGGGATGCAAAAAAGGGGGTTGACCGTCCCCTGCCCAAAGCCTAGATAGCGCCCACCGCGATGGGGAGGGCTCTTGCAATCCCGGCGCGGCTTCGCTAATCTTCTTGGCTTCGCTAAGGATGCCTGGCGGATTGGACGGTAAGGGGTAGGGTTTCCCACCTTTGGCCGTCCTCGTTCGTTGACAGTTTTATCGGGTATGGAAGGGATACGTTGGTGGCGCCCTGTGGGGCTGGTCCGCGCGGGTGCGCGGCTGGCCTGGCGTGGTGCCGTTTTCCCGGGCGGGGGGCTTTCGGGCCTGTCCGCGGGGGCG
>DATFDN010000481.1:0-4563 GCA_035252035.1 Acetobacteraceae bacterium
GACGGCGGAATGCGCTGCGCTTTTCCGCCTTACGTCCCTATATTTCATGTGCCATTATCTAGGGCGGCTGTATGATTCCCGTAGCCCACCCACGGGAGGGGAACTCAGTCGGGCCGCCCGTAATACAGCGTCACGGTATGAGTGGCCTGAGCGAAGAACAGCCATCGCTCGACATAAAGGCCAGCCAACACGCACAACGCGGCGAGTGGCAGGATCACCTGCCCCACGATCCCACCGAGGGCGGCCCCGATCGCGAGCAGCATCACTGGAGCCGCGAATCCCAGCAAGAACGTGACGCGTCGCAGCTTGCCCGCGTGCTTGCGGGCGATGCGGAACCCCATCTCCCGCATCAGGTAATTCTCCTCGGTGTGCGGGGCTTCCAACATCCGCACCGCACCGAGGGTTCCGAGGCCGGTCGCGCTCTCGATGGTGCTGGCGGCGTGACCGCGATCGATGAAACGCCAATAGGCGCGCTTGCACGCGGCCCCTGCGATGCCCGCGAAGGCGGCGAGGCTTGCGGCGAGCCGCGTCGGGCCAGGCTGCCAGAACGCCGCGCTGGCGCTCAGGCAGGCGGCGCCGCTATAGGCGGCCAACAGCAGATAAGTCGGCAGCACGAACCCATTGTGCCATTGCCGCACCGGCGTCAGGCAGCGATAGATCATGGCTGTGCAGACGACCGTGGCGCAGCCCACGACCGCGCCGAGCAGGCCGAGGGCGCGGGTCAGTGGCGCGAATGGCCCCACTTGCAGCCAGGCGGCGGCAAATCCGATGGCTGGCAAATAGGCGGCCAGTGCGGCAACACCCTCGCGCGACAACCAGGAACTGCGCCATTGCGAAAGTGCTCGCCACGCCCGCTCCGGCCGGCCCAGGTGCCGCGTGGAAGCGAGCAGGCCGGCACTCGCCAGCGCCATCGCGACGCCGACGGCGACTGGCCCGAACCAGCGGCCATCGGGCAAGAACGAAGCGGCATCGAGCACGCCCAGCCAGAACAGCATCCCCCATCCCGCGCCGGAGACGGTGGTGAAGAAGACGACCGACAGCGCCGGCTTCATCGGCTCAGCACGCGATCGATCCAGCGGAGCACGCCGCTGGCCGGCACGGGCGCCTCGGTCTCGGCGGCCGTGGACGCGGGCTGCCGCCTGCGGGGCGGCAGATACTTGTTGACCGGCTTAGTTCCCATCTCGGGCATCAGGTCAAATCCGCCCCGGTCAGCCACCAAGCGCGACACGGCGCTATCGGGATCACCGAGGTCGCCGAAATGCCGGGCGCTGGCCGGGCAGGTCGCGACGCAAGCGGGCACGCGCGCCGATTCGGGAAGATTCTCATTGTAGATGCGATCGATGCAGAGCGTGCATTTCTTCATGACGCCCTGATCCTCGTCCAGCTCGCGCGCGCCATAGGGGCAGGCCCAGGCGCAGAGCTGGCAGCCGATGCAGATCTCCTCGTTGACCAGCACGATGCCATCCTCGGCGCGCTTGTAGCTCGCCCCGGTCGGGCAGACGCTCACGCAGGGCGGCTCCTCGCAATGCAGGCAGGAGCGCGGGAAGTGGACGGTGCGGCTGTCCTGCCCCGTCCCGGCCTCGTAGGTGTGGACGCGGTTCAGCCACACGCCTTGCGGTTTCCGCTGATACGGGTCGAAGTCGGTCAGCGGACCAGGATGGCCGGAGGTGTTCCACTCCTTGCAATTCACCGCGCAGGCGTGGCAGCCCACGCAGGTGTCGAGGTCGATCACCAGGCCGAGCTTCTTCTGGCCGGGTTGCGGCTGCGGGATGCGCGTCATCGGACCTCGCTTGGCGTGCGCGCGTCATAGCGCAGGACGCGCAGGCGTCCGCGAAGCCCCGCGGGGCCGCGCAGCGCCGGGGGACGCGGCTCGGTCTGTTCCGCTCCCGCCGCCCTCTCGACGCGCACGCGCAGATCATACCACGCCGCCTGTCCCGTGACGGGATCGGCGTTTGCCTGCCGCGCGCCGTCCCGGCCGGGCAGGAACTCCGAGATCACGTGATTCAACAGGAATCCCTGCCGCGCCTCCGGCGCGTCGGGCGCGAGGCTCCAGGCACCCGCGCGCTTGCCGATCGCGTTCCAGGTCCAGACCGTATCGGGATTCACCCCCTCCATCAGCTTCAGTCGCGCCTTCACCCGGCCGGAGCGGCTGATGACCCACACCCAATCCCCGTCGGCCAGCCCGAGCGCCATGCCCGTGCGCCGATTCATGAACAGGTGGTTGCGACTGTGGATTTGCCGCAGCCAAGCGTTCTGTGAATGCCAGGAATGGTACATCGCGGGTGGGCGCTGCGTGATGGCGTGCAGCGGGTACGCGGCCTGCTCGATCGCCTCCTGCTCCATCGGCGGGTACCAGATCGGCAGCGGGTCGAAGTACCGCCGGATGCGCGCGCGCATCTGCTCCGGCGGCTGGACCGGGCCGTGGCCCTCGGCGGCGAGCCGGAACTTCTGCAACGGCTCGCTGTAGAGTTGCAGCACGATCTGCGCCGTGGAGTCCGTGAACCCCATGCGCTTGGCCTGATCAAGATAGGCGGCGTTTGCGTGCTTGTAGTAGTGCTGCTCGGGCGGCAGATGGTACGACCAGAAGCAGCCGTTCGCGATGTAGGCGTCGAGCTGGCGCGGATTGGGTGCGCCGACGCCTGCCTCCTCGCCCGCCGGCCCGCGAAAGCCGGCGAGGGGGCCGATGCCCGGCCGGCGCTGGTGGTTGACGATGTAATCGGCGTAGTCGCGATACGTCGCGCCGCCATCCTCGTTGACGAAGCCGGGCAGCCTCAGCCGCGCGCCAAGCTCGATCAGCACATCCTGGAACGGCCGCACATCGCGATCGGGAATCAGCACGGGCTGGCGGATCGCGTCCGCTGGACCCTCGGCGCTGCCGATCGGGCGGTCCAGCAAGGAGATGGCGTCCCATCGTTCGAAATAGGTCGTGTCCGGAAGGACAAGGTCGGCGTGCGCGACCATCTCGGAGGCGAAGGCGTCCGAATAGATGACGCGAGGGATGCGGTACTCTCCAGTCGCGGCGTCCCTATCGGTCAGCATCCGCGCCGCCTCGCCTGGATTCATCGCGGAGTTCCAGGCCATGTTGGCCATGTACAGGAACAATACCTCGATTTCGTAGGGATCGCCGGCGTGCGCGTTGGCGATCAACGTGTGCATCATCCCGTGCGCCGCCAGCGGCGCGTCCCAGGAGAACGCCTTGTCGATGCGGATGGGGGTGCCGTCCTTCTCGACCAGCAGATCCTCGGGGCCGCGCGGGTTGCCGAGCGCCATGCCCGACAGCATGGCGAGCTGCTTCGCGCCTTTGCCACAGGGCGGCGGGCCAGGCGGGATCGGGCGAGGGTAGGGGGATTTGTAGCGCCACGACCCCGGCGTATCGACCGCACCGAGCAGCATTTGCAAAAGGTGTATGGCGCGGCATGTGTGAAAGCCATTGGAATGGGCCGAGACGCCGCGCATGGCGTGCATCGCCACCGGGCGGCCCAGCATCGTCGCGTGCCGCCGCCCATGCGTGTCGGTCCATGGCTGGTCGAGCGTGATCGCCTGGTCGAAGGCGGTCTCGGCAAGCTCGCGTGCGATGCGCCGTATGGTCGCAGCCGGCACGCCGCACCGCTCCGCGACCGCCTCGGGCGCGTGGCGTCCGTCCATGAACCGTTCGGCGAGCAGATGAAAGACGGGCAGTGCGCGGCGCCCATCCGCCAGCCTTGCCTCGCCCACGATGCGTGGCTGCATTCCCGCCGTGGAGGCGTCCATCGGCGCGTCCCGCGCGCGGTCCCAGGCGAGCGGGCGGCCCTCGGCGTCGCGCACGAACAGCCCGTGATCCGGGGCGCCCGGCTCCTGGATCACCAGCCAGGAAGCGTTGGTGTAGCGGGCGAGGAAGTCGAGATCGAGCCGATCGGCCTCCAGCAGCGCGTGGATCAGCGCCATCACGAACAGCCCATCCGTGCCGGGCCGAATGCCGATCCATTCATCGGCGATGGCCGAATAGCCGGTCTTGACCGGATTGACCGAGACGAACTTGGCCCCACGCTGCTTGAGCTTCGCCAAGCCCATCTTGATCGGGTTGGAATCGTGGTCCTCGGCGACGCCGAACATCAGCAAGTATTTCGTGCGCTCCCAGTCCGGCTCGCCGAACTCCCAGAAGCTGCCGCCCAAGGTGTAAAGTCCGGCGGCCGCCATGTTGACCGAGCAGAACCCGCCATGCGCGGCGAAGTTCGGCGTGCCGAACTGCTTGGCCCACCAGCCGGTGAAACTCTGGCTCTGGTCGCGCCCGGTGAAGAAGGCGAGGCGCTTGGGGTCGCGTGCGCGCACTTCCCCGAGCCAGCCGGCGGCGATGCCAAGCGCCTCCTCCCATTCGATCTCGCGGAACATGCCCGCCCCGCGTGGGCCGGCGCGCAGCAGGGGCTTGGTGAGCCTGGCTGGGGAGTATTGGTTCATGATGCCGGCCGAGCCCTTGGCGCACAGCACGCCATGGTTCACCGGATGGTCGGGGTTGCCCTCGATGTAGCGGATGCGGCCGTCCTTGAGGTGGACGCGGACGCCGCAGCGGCAGGCGCACATGTAGCA
>DATFDN010000482.1:0-3853 GCA_035252035.1 Acetobacteraceae bacterium
GCACAATGCGTCTTTCCACGTTGGTTCGCCGGTCCAGCTTGGCGTCACCGCAGACCCAAACGCCGCATTCAGGGCAGGTCCAGCGGTTGCCAATCGCGCCACTCCCAAGCCTGCGGGCCACCAGCTTCGGCGTCCCCGTGAAAGCGAACGCCTCAGCGCGGAACATTACCCCGAGGCCGAAGGCGGACCCGGATATGGCTTGGCAATCCGTGCAGTGGCACACGCATGTCCGCAACGGGGCCTGGGCGACCGTGTAGCGCAACGCGCGGCAGTGGCAGCCGCCAGCCTGGAAGAAGCGTTCCCCAGCCATCGTTGTCCCCTTCCCAGCTTTCTTTGTTGGCGGAGCGGCGTTAGCTGCGCTGCCCTTGGGCTTTCCCCCACGATCGCCTTCGGCTTCTCATTGAACGCCGCCCCAGCCTCATCGCAGCGGGTTTGGCAAGTATAATATCGCCCTTGCAAAACTGCCCCGAAAGGTAAGCGCCGATCGAAAGGCCGCTAGCGTGCGATTTTGAGCAAAAACCGTGCGGCAACCCTGAGAAGACCGACCGCATCGATTGCGGCGTCATCGCCTGGTATGCCGAGATCAAGTGCCTGAACCCGCTGCGGCCGCCTCAAAAACGCAGCAGGAATTGACCGCCCTGGTCGGCCGGCTGCGCCAATTGGTCGCGCTGCGCGCGAGGCAACTCAACCAGCGCCGCCTTGTCACCAATGCCAAGGCCCGCGCCAGCTCACCCGACTCCTGCCCCGACACGCGGGCCAGCGGCGTGGGAGCGAAGCGGTAATGCGTTGGCACTCTCGTACCGCGACTAGATTCCACACGTCAGCCGCAGCCGACAGCCGGTCGCGAGGGCCTCAACGTGACCTCCTTCTCCCCAATGCTCACCTGAGCCTCGGGATAGACGGCCAGTGCCAGTTCCAAGCCGCCTATAAACCCGGCCCTGAAGTCCCTAAGTCGGCCGTACCCGGTGCCGAATTGTGCGTAGAGCGATGGCCATGACACGTCCGTATCGCCCTTCAGAGCGTGAAGCCGATAGGCCAGCCAAATATAGATGTCGAGCACCATGCTGCGCGGCCCAATGGCCCGCAGCGCGGGCTCGCTCAACGGCACGGGGTGGTTCTGGAGCGCCCGGTAGAACTCCTCGTTCAGCAGCACCCTTTCCTGCCAGAGGCTGGGCTGGTTGCTGACAACATCGGTCAGCGTGATAGCCCCGTCCACAAAGCCGCCGCGTCGCATGATCTCTTTATTGTCCCGGTCCGCATAGAAGGTCAGCGTGCAACCGGAGATGCGCCGGGCCTGCTCGTTTACCATCCGGTAGGTAGTGCCTCCGATTGAAAGCCCCATGTTCCCCAACCAGACCCGCATCGAGCGACCTAGCTCGATCTCGCGGCTGTTTGTCTTAATGGCCTGGCTTTGCAGAAACAGCAGGATGAACCGGGCGTAGGATCCATAAGGAACCCCGAGGGTAACCCCCGACCTGTCCACGCCGCTCTGGATGAGCATTGTTAAGTTGTAACCTTCCCTGCGCCAGATCGAATCTGTCTGCGGTTTATGTGGCAGGGATGTCAGTGCGAAGCCCGAGTAGGTAAAGCCGAGCTTGTCAGCTTCCTCGCTCATTACCTGGTAGGCCGCTTCCACAAGCGCGCGCTCGTGCTTGGTCACGGCTTGCCGGCGGGCTTCTTCGATCCCTCGTTGGGCGATCAAGCGATGAACATTAGCCATGTTGCCGTTCATGACTGACAGGGAGCGTCGGCGCAATTTGGAGTCTGGCCGCGCAAGCTATTTGAGAGTTTTTGAGTCTACTATTTGTGTGTGCGGCCAGACTCCACGGGATAACACCGAGTCGCGCGACCAGACTCCAGGCAGGGCGCGGCCAGACTCCACGGGATAACACCGAATATCCTGTGGGTACCTCTGTTTCGGGCGCGTCTTGTCGACATGACACGTCCCGAGTCGCGGCGGAGCTGCGCATTGCAGGCACGATCAGAAACTGGCCTGGAAGGATGTGGAGTCTGGTCGCGCCCTGGCCGCGCACGCCGCTCCTCCCCTGCTCGACGGTCCCGACATGTCGACAATTCGACTTGCCGACGTGTCGCTGCGCCCCACAAAGCGCTTGCTGAAAACGTGAGTGACTTCAGGCCGAGCGGCGCTTGCGATCGACGGGCGCGACCTCCGGCTTACCGTATTTGGCAAATAAGTCGTTGAGTGCCTCGGCCACGAGGTTCTGGACCGTGGTCTTGCGATCGACGGCAAGCGCACGAAGCTGCCAAGCCACGTCCTCCGGAAAATGCGCCGCGACCTGCTTCGTTCCGACGCGGGTACGCGGCCCGGCTCGGTCGGTTATCTCGGGCGGCTGTGCGGCCGCAGGTGCCGCCGTCATCCCGGGGGTATGCCGCGTGCTGCCGCCAGCGGCGGCGATCGCCGCCAGATTGGGGCGCTTGCTCATCAAGCCAGCTCCTTCGTCGGCATGTCGACATGTCTGCATATCGCCTTGTAGAGCTGTCTGATCTCCGACGCGGCGCGCCCTTCTGGCTCGTACTCGGTCACCGCCTGGCCGACCTGCGCCGCGTACTCGAAAGCGACGCGCTGCCCAATGTAAGCGGGGCAGACCTCTAGCCCCATGCCAACGATTGCTTCAACCGCTTGCTCGCACCGCGTGCCCTGGGCCGGGACCGCATTGAGGACCACCAATGGAGCCCTGCGGGAGCGCCCCTGCACCAGCTCCACGGTCGCCCGGAGGGTCTCCAGGTCGAGGATGGACGGCTTGCAGGGGATCAGAACCAGGTCGGCAGCCTTGGCGGCCTCTGCCGCCGCCTGTTCGATGCGTGCCGGCGTGTCGACGATGGCAAGGTCGATGCCCGCCTGTTCAGCCTTGGCTAAGGCGGCCGCGAGGCGGGCGGGTTGGGCGTCGACGACCAGGGGCATCTCCCCGGCCCGGCGGTCGCTCCACTTGCACGCGCTGGCTTGCGGGTCGAGGTCTACAATCAGGACGCTTCGGCCCGCCGCCTCGGCCACGACGCCGAGGGACAGCGCCAGGGTTGTCTTGCCGGTCCCGCCCTTCTGGGCGACCATCGCCAACGTCTGCATTGCGACGCCTCGAACTGTCGACACGTCACCATACAGACGCCCCGACGCGTCGCTCAACAGACAAGTTGGGCTGTAGAGACGGAGCTCCGCCGCGCCTAAGCGGGGAACCAGATCTCCACCACCTCGGGAGGGTCGGCCGGCTGGCGCCCGGTCCGCACTAGGTGCGGCGGCAGCTGGGCGTGGATCTCGGCCAGGGTGTCGGCGAGCAGCACGTAAGGGGAGGGGGCGTCGGTCACCAGGCGGGCGGTGACCTTGTCCGGATACTCGGGCGGATCCCGCGTGACGACCCAGCCCACCAGGGCGTGGTCCCGGCACGCGTCGGCGTGGAGCCCGCGCGCCATCGCGGCGTCGATGACCTGGTCCGCCATGGTGGCCCTCCTCCGTGGCAGTCGGACAGAACACACGGTGAACATAGACGGACGGCCGCTCCGGGCAAGCGGGGGCGATGTCGCGTGGCCCCCCTCCCCGGGCGCGGGGCGCGGCGCCATTACCCCCAGCGCGGCGGGGTCTGCCGCCGGGGACGCGAGGGAGGCCGCCATGACGACGTACGTCGCGCTCGCCAACTGGACCGACCAGGGGGCGCGCGCGGTCGGCGACTCGCCCGCCGGCTGGACGCGGCCAAGAGGACGCTCGAAGAGATGGGCGGGCGGTTCGTCTCCCTCCTCATGACCATGGGCGAGCACGACCTCGTCCTCGTCTACGAGGCGCCGGACGACGCCGTGGCCGCGCGCTTCACGCTGCTGCTTGGCAAGCAGGGCAGCGTGCGCG
>DATFDN010000483.1:0-12142 GCA_035252035.1 Acetobacteraceae bacterium
GAGATCAACATGCATGTGCTTAGGCTTGCGGGAAAGCAGCCCTGCATCCCAAGCCGGATAATTTGCAACTCGTCGGATGGCGAACTGTCTCCCTGGAGGATCAGAATCATGGGAGTCTTTCTCCCGAATATCGTTTCAAGCTCGAAGGACGCCTGCCTGATGGCGGTGTGATCCGCGGCTTTGAGACTGACGAGGATGATGAGGTCAGGAGGGTCGCACCTTTCCTTTGCAGCGGCTGCGATTGCCTCGATCGCACGCACGGACAAATCGGACGCCCATTCATTCAGGAAATAGACTAGAGCCTCTCGTTCAAGCCTCGCCCGGTCAATGATCAGCACGGACATTCGCCGCGTACTGGACGCCTCTTGCTGCCGCTGGGGGTATGGTTCCTTCATGGCTTCGCGAAGCGGCGGACCATGCCCGCCATTATCGTTTTGTATGCCCATGAGGACCGGCTCGCCATTTTCAGCCAGGAAATGCTGCGCTTATCGTCCTGACCCAGGTTTAGTCAGCATTTCCTAGATTTAAGGCGATCATAATTGTAACAGCGTCAGAGGTTGGTGATCGTTCCCGTTTCGTCCCGCCCGCGCTGGCGTCGTCCACGCGCCAGTTCGGTAACAATGCCGTGCAGGGTACGCAATTCCTGCTCCGTCACCTCCCCACGCTGGAACAGGTGGCGGATGTTGCGCACCATTCCCGGACGCTTCGGCAGATTGCGGAGAAAACCGCACGCATCGAGCTCGCCGGTCAGGTGGGCCAGGAAGTTCTCCAGCTCCGCCTTTGTGGCAACCCGCGTCTCGTTGGTCATCAGCGTGCGCGGCTCCGCCTCCTCGGCGGCCATCCACCACTCGTACGCCATGATCATGACCGCCTGGGCCAGGTTGAGCGACATGAAGCCAGGATTGAGCGGATAGCGTACCAGGGTGTCGGCGTGGGCCATGTCGTCGTTGTCGAGCCCCGCCCGCTCCGGTCCGAACAGAACTCCCGCGCGCAGCCCACGGGCGCAGATCGCGCGCAACTCCGCCGCCGCGCCGCGCGCGGTCAGCACTGGCTTGATGATGTGGCGCGGGCGCGGACAGGTAGCGAGGACATGATGCAGGTCGGCAATCGACTCCGCCACGCTTGGATAGACGCGCGCCGCGTCGAGGATGCGATCGGCGCCGGAGGCGGTGCGCCACGCTTGCTCCTGCGGCCAGCCGTCACGTGGCGCAACCAAGCGCAGATGGAACAGCCCGCCATTGGCCATGGCGCGCGCGCACGCGCCGATATTCTCGGCGAGCTGCGGGCGCACCAGGATCACCATTGGGGAATTCGCCATCGGGACGAGATCCGCCCCGCCGTCGCGGCCGGTCATGCCGAGCCGCGGCGCCAGGTCGTGCCGTTCGGTCCGTCTTCCAGCACGATCCCCTGCGCGGCAAGCTGGGCGCGGATGGCGTCGGCCCGCGCGAAGTCTCGCGCCTTGCGGGCGGCCTGACGCTCGGCGATGGCGGCCGCCACCGACTCAGCGTCGATCCCGCCCTGGAACCAAGCGGCCGGATCGCTTCCCAGCAGCCCCAACACCTGTCCGCCCGCGCGCAGCGCCGCCGCCGCGCCCGCCTCGCCCGCCAAGGCCCGGTCGGCCAGCCCGTGCAGCGCGGCGATGGCAAGGGGTGTGTTCAGGTCATCGCACAGCGCCGTGATCACAGCCTCCGGGATCGACGCAGCGATGCGGGCGCCGGGATGGCGTTCAAGCGCCCGGTACAGGCGGTCCAGCTCGCGGCGGGCCTCGGCCAGCCCCGCCTCGGTGAAGTCGAGCGGCGCGCGATAGTGGGTCCGCAGCAGAAGCAGCCGGATCGCCTCGCCCGGCACCCGGTCCAGCAGCTCACGGACGGTGAAGAAGTTGCCAAGACTCTTCGACATCTTCTCGCCGTTCACCACCAGCATCCCGTTATGCATCCAGATGCGGGCGAAATGGCTGCCGGGAAAGGCGCAGACGCTCTGCGCCAACTCGTTCTCATGGTGCGGAAAGATCAGGTCGCTGCCGCCGCCGTGGATGTCGAAATCGGTCCCTAGATAGTGCCACGACATGGCGCTGCACTCGATGTGCCAGCCCGGCCGGCCCCGCCCCCACGGGCTGTCCCAGCCGGGCCACTCGGGTGGGGAGGGCTTCCACAGCACGAAGTCGCCGGGATCGCGCTTGTAGGGCGCGACCTCGATCCGCGCGCCGGCCAGCAGTTGATCGGGCGTGCGGCCCGAGAGGCGCCCATACGCCGGATAGCTCGCGACCGCGAACAGCACGTGGCCCTCGGCTTCGTAGGCATGGCCCGAGGCGATCAGCGACTGGATCAGCTCGATCATCTCGGCCACATGCGCCGTGGCCCTTGGCTCCTCGTCCGGACGATTGTTGCCGAGCGCCTCCATGTCGGCGTGGAACTCGGCCGTGGTCCGGGCGGTGATGACGCCGATCGGCTGTCCGGTTTCCAGCGCCCGCGCGGTAATCTTGTCTTCAATGTCGGTGATGTTTCGCACATAGGTCACGCGCGGGAACAGCGTCCCGAGCAGCCGCCGCACCACGTCGAACACGACCACGGGGCGCGCATTGCCGATATGGGCAAGGTCATAAACAGTCGGACCGCACACATACATCCGCACATGGTTGGGATCGAGCGGGGTGAACCTCTCCCGCCGGCGCGTCAGGCTGTTATGCAGGTAAAGCTCGGCCATGGCGTCGTTAGATACGCGCTAAGTTCGTTGACATCCAGGCGGTATGCTGGCTACCTCGCAAGCGGCGTAAATGCGAATGCCTCGCAATTGCGGCAACTTCGAGGACCGTATCGGACCGTGAGCGTGGCTGTAGACACCTCCCCGCCCCCGCGCCCAGCCCGCACCCAGCTACTAGCGCGCTTCCTCGCCGTCCTGGGGCCGGGCATCGTGGTCATGCTGGCCGATACCGACGTCGGCAGCATCATCACCGCTGGCCAGTCTGGCGTCCAATGGGGCTATCGGCTGATACTGCTGCAAATCGTCCTCATCCCGATCCTGTACATGGTGCAAGAGCTTACCGTTCGCCTGGGCATCTTCACCGGGCGCGGCCATGGGGAGCTGATCCGGGACACGTTCGGCCACTTCTGGGCCTGGGTCTCGGCGGCCGGGCTGGGCGTGGCGACGGTTGGCGCGCTGCTCACCGAGTTCTCGGGCGTTGCCGGGGTGGGGGAGATGTATGGCGTGCCACGCTGGGCGAGTCTGCTTCTGGCCGCGCTCGCGCTGCTCGCGGTGGTGCTGACCGGATCCTACCGCCGGGTCGAGAAGGTGGCGATTGCCGTCGGCCTGTTCGAGTTCGCCTTCTTTTTCGTGGCCTGGGCCGCGCACCCGGACCCACACGCCCTGGTCTCGGGCGCGCTGAGCATTCCATTCACCGACAAGGCGTATCTCTACCTGGCCGCGGCGAATATCGGCGCCGTTATCATGCCGTGGATGGTGTTCTATCAGCAATCGGCGGTGGCCGATAAGAAGCTGCGTCCCGAGCATCTCGCCGCGGCCCGATGGGACACGGCGATCGGCGCCGTTGTCACACAGGTGGTCATGGGCGCCGTCCTGGTTGCCTGCGCGGCGACGATCGGGCGCACCTCACCCACCGCCACCCTGTCCACCGTGGGCGAGATGAGCCAGGCCCTGACGCCGTTCCTCGGCGCGGCGGTGGGCAGCGCGGTGTACGGCGCGGGCGTGCTTGGCGCCGGCATGGTCGCCGCGATTGTCGTCTCGCTCGCCTTCGCCTGGGGGCTGGGCGAGGTGACGGGGTACCGTCGCTCGCTTGAGTACCGGCCCCTGCGGGCACGCTGGTTCTACGGCGTTTATGCCGCGTCGGTCACTGGCGGCTGCCTCATCGTCGGGCTGTGGCCCGATCTCGTGTCGCTGAACGTCGGCGTGCAGGTGATGAATGCCCTGCTGCTGCCGTTAGTACTGGGCTTCCTGATCGCCCTCGCCCGCCGCGCCCTGCCCGCAGCGCACCGGTTGCGTGGCGCGTATTTCTGGGCGGTGCTGGGTGTGGCAGCCGTCACCTGCGCGCTCGGCGTCTTCGGCGGGCTCTCGGGCGTCGGGCTGCTCAGCTAGACGGAAGGGAGAAACTTCGCATGACCAGCCCCGATCAGATTGAACGCATCACCGTGCTCGGCGCGGGAACGATCGGGGCAAGCTGGACGGCCTGGTTCCTGTCGCGGGGTATCCGGGTCGCGGTCTACGACCCGAATCCGGCAGCCGAGGCCTATGTCCGGCGCACCATCGCCGAGGCTTGGCCGACCGTGGCGCGGCTCGGGATGGAGCGGCGGGCCGACCCGGACGCATGGACGTTCACCACGAACCCGGCCGATGCGGTGCGAGAGGCGCAGTTCGTGCAGGAGAACGCGCCCGAGCGGGGCAACATCAAGCGCGACCTATACACGGCGATCGAGCCGGCCCTGCCCGGCGACGCGATCCTCGCTTCAAGCTCGTCCGGCCTCGTCATGAGCGACTTGCAGCATGGCTTCCGTGCCGCGCCCCGCATGGCGATCGGCCATCCGTTCAATCCGCCGCACCTCATCCCGCTGATCGAGGTCGTTGGCGGCCGGGACACCGCGCCCGAAACCATCGCCTGGTGCATGGAATTCTACGCCGCTATCGGCAAACGTCCGATCCACTTGCGCAAGGAAGCGCCGGGGCATCTCGCCAACCGTTTGCAGGCGGCGCTCTATCGGGAAGCGGTGAGCGCCGTCGCCTCCGGGCTGGCGAGCGTGGAGGACGTCGATACCGCGATCACCGCCGGCCCCGGCCTGCGCTGGGCGATCATGGGGCCACACATGACGTTCCATCTCGGCGGGGGCGAGGGCGGCATGACGCACATGCTGGCGCAGTTCCGGCCGGTGTTCGAGGGCTGGTGGGCATCCATGAGCACGCCGGAGCTGACCGAGGCGCTCTGCGCCCGGATCATCGACGGCGTCCAGGCCGAGGCCGGTTCGCGGTCCATCCAGGAGTTGGCGGCGGAGCGCGATGACTTGCTGGTGGAGATCATGGCGGTGATCGCGCGCAAGCGCGGCCGCGCCTGATGCGCTCACGGGCCGCCTACGACGAATAGACTACTGCCCTCGTTATCGAATTTAGTTTCCCTGCGCTCTGCCTTCTCGTTAGATTTTTAACAATCTAATCGGGAGGATCAAACGGATGGCCCAGCCGCCACGCAACCATGCGCAGTCAACCACAGTCGCACGGCATCGCCCGCAACTGGACCCGCCACGCTTCACGCAGAAGCCCACATTTTCGGGCCGGCATTATCAGGAATTCCAAACCGGACCTGGACGGGCACCGTATCGCGCCAAGCTCGAAGATCTGGTTGATCACCTGCCCGACGGCCTCGATCGGCGAATGGTGTTTCACATCACCGGCGACACGGGCGGGGTGAAGGATCCCGCGCCGCAGCAGCTCGTCTCCGAGGCGATGGAAGCCGACGCGGTTCACAACATCGCCGATGGCACGCCGGCATTCTTCTACCACCTCGGGGATGTCGTGTACTACAACGGCGAGACCAAGGAGTACTATCCGCAATTCTACCTGCCGTATGAGCATTATCCACTGTCGATCGTGTCGATTCCCGGCAACCACGACGGCGACCCGCTGACCACGCCGGACGCGCCGAAGCCTGCCGAGCCAAGCCTTTTTGGATGGCGGCGGAACTTCTGCTCGCCCGAGGGCGGCACCACCAACGAAGCGGGAGACACGCCACGCCACGCGGTCAAGCAGCCCAACCCGTATTGGACGTTGCTCACCCCGCTCGCCACCTTCATCGGCCTCTATACCAACGTGCCGGAGGGCGGGGAGGTGAAGGAGGATCAGAAGGCGTGGTTCATCAAGGAGCTGACCGAGGCGGACCGCGACAAGGCGCTTTTCGTCTGCTTGCACCATCCGGTCTTCTCGGCCGACGCCCACCACAGCGGAAGTCCGGCGATGAAGGCGCTGCTCGATGAAGCGGTGGCGCGGACCGGCGTTCACCCCGACATCGTGTTCACCGCCCATGTCCACAACTATCAGCGCTTCACCCGCCACGACGGAGACGAAGCCTTCACCTACATCGTCGCCGGCGCGGGCGGCTATTGGCACCTGCACAGCATGGCGAAGTTCAAGGACGCGAAGGTGACGACGCCCTTCCGCCAGGAGGATGACCCGAACGTGATCCTTGAGAAGTTCGTGGACGACACGCATGGTTTCATGCGGGTGGAGATCGAGGGCGATCTGATCACCTGCCGCTATTTCGCGGTTGCGCGGCCGCACGATCCGCCAGGCACGCCGGCGCGGGTGGCCGACTTGTTTCAGATCCACTACAAACCCAACAAGCTGGTCCGCTGACCACCAGCGCCTTGGGTTTCAGCCCGGCTATTCCCCGTCACCCGTCATGGCCCGGCTTGGCCCGGCCACCCACGTCTTGAACCGCCACCAGCAAAGACGTGGGTGCCCGGCCCAAGGTCGGGCATGACGGACACTAGGGTAATAATGCCTGCGGCCCGGAAGCATTAGCTCTCGGATGGACGCCTGGGCTTTGCCATGGCCCGCGCCCTAGGCTACTGTTGCGTATGAATTGATGCGCGTGCGTTTCTTAACCTCCGAAAAGGGACAGTGACGATGCCCGTCCATCCTCAGGTCCAGGCGCTTCTTGATGAATTCGACAAACAAGGCTTGCCGCCTTTCGACCAGATGAGCGTTCCCCAGGCCCGCGTCATCGCCCTTGGTTTCCGGGACTTGCAAGGGGAGCCTGAGACGGTCGCGGAAACCCGCGATATCCTCGTCCCCGGTCCAGCGGGAAAGCTGCCCGTCCGGCTGTACTATCCCTCCTCCGGAAAGACGCTGCCCCTGGTGGTTTATTTCCATGGCGGCGGTTGGGTCATCGGGGATGTGGAGATCGTCGATAAGCCCTGCCGCGCGCTCGCCAACGCGTCGCAGTGCATCGTGGCTTCGGTGGAGTACCGGTTGAGCCCCGAGACCAAGTTTCCGGGAGCGGTCGAGGATTGCTACGCCGCGACCCGCTGGCTGGCCGAGCACGCCAAGGAGATCGGGGCCGACCAAGAGCGGCTCGTCGTCGCGGGTGACAGCGCGGGCGGCAATCTCGCGGCCGCGGTCGCGCTGATGGCGCGGGATCGCGGCGGTCCGGCCATCGCGTATCAATTGCTGATCTATCCGGTCACGGCGCCCGCGCAAGGCACTGAATTCGCCTCCTACAAGGAGAACGGAGAGGGCTATCTGCTGACCAAGGGCAGCATGGAATGGTTCTGGGATCATTACCTGCCATCGCCCGAGGACGGGAAGAACCCGTATGCCTCGCCGCTTCACGCGCAAGATCTGAGCCGGCTGCCGCCTGCGATGGTCGTGACGGCGGAGTTCGATCCGCTGCGCGACGAGGGGCTCGCCTATGCGCGACGGCTGCAAGAGGCTGGCGTCCCGGTCAAGGTGTCTCACCACGAGGGGATGATCCACGGCTTCTTCTGGATGGCCGGCGCCCTGGATCGTGGCCGGGAACTCACCGCCGAGATGGGCGCGGAGCTGCGCGAGCAGCTCGCGTCCTGATGCTCGCTTTGCCGGGCGCTTGAAGCGTTGCCTGGCCACATGGAGATACGTCATGAATGATATGGAATACCAGTCCCCGGCCGCCAAGGAGGGACAAGGCCCGGAGCTGGATGCGATCATCGTGGGCGCCGGCTTTTCCGGCCTTTACATGCTCCACCGGTTGCGCGAACTCGGGTTCTCGGCACGGATTTATGAAGCAGCCGATGGGGTCGGCGGGACGTGGTACTGGAACCGGTACCCTGGGGCGCGCTGCGATTCTGAGAGCTATTTCTACTGCTACACGTTCTCCAAGGAAATCTTGCAGGAATGGGAATGGACCTGCCGCTATCCCGAGCAGCCGGAAATCATGCGCTATCTGAACTACGTGGCGGATAAGCTCGACCTGCGCCGGGACATCCGGTTCAAGGCCCGCGTCACCGCCGCGCAGTACAACGAGCAAGCGAATCGATGGGACATCGAGACCGAGACTGGCGAACGCGCCTCGGCCCGGTTCCTCATCACGGCAGTCGGCTGCCTATCGGCCGCGCAGAAGCCCAATATCAAGGGACTCGAGACCTTCGAAGGCGCATGGTACCACACCGGCCACTGGCCGCATGAGGGAGTGGATTTCACCGGCAAGCGTGTCGGCCTTATCGGCACGGGGTCGAGCGGTATCCAGGCCGTTCCAGTGATCGCCGCGCAGGCCGCGCACCTCACGGTCTTCCAGCGGACCCCGAACTTCACCGTTCCCGCCCGAAATGCCCCGATGACGGCGGAGTTCCGGCGCGAGGTCAAGGCGAACTACGACGAGATCGTGCGCAAGACCCGCGAGTCCTTCGCCGGGATGCCGTACGACTTCTCCGATATGTCGGCTCTTTCCGTGACGCCGGAGGAGCGCCGGCGCACGTTCGACAAGTTCTGGGAAAAGGGCGGCTTCGGGCTGCTGTATGAGAGCTACAACGACTTGCTCTTCAGCAAGGAAGCGAATGACACCGCCGCCGAGTACGTGCGGGAAAAAATTCGTGAAATCGTCCGCGATCCGGTGGTCGCCGAGAAGCTGTCGCCGCGGAGTTATCCGATCGGTACCAAGCGTCCGCCCATCGACACCGACTATTACGAGACGTTCAACCGCGACAACGTGACCCTCGTCGATCTCCGGGAGTCGCCGATCGAGGAGATCACCAAAAAGGGTATCCGCACGCGGGATGGCGAGTATCCGGTGGATTGCATCGTGTTCGCCACCGGCTTCGACGCCATGACCGGATCGCTCTTCAAGCTCGGCATTCACGGCAAGGATGGTGTCGCGTTGCAGGAGAGATGGGCTGATGGGCCGCATACCTACCTTGGTGTCGCAACGCCCGGCTTCCCCAACCTGTTCATGATCACCGGACCGGGCAGCCCCTCGGTCCTCAGCAACATGCCGCCATCGATCGAACAACACGTGGAATGGATCAGCGACTGCGTCAGCTACATGCGCCAGCACGGCCTCGACACCATCGAGGCGACAAAGCCGGCGCAGGAGGCGTGGGATGCCCATGTCGCCGAAACGGCGAACGCGACGTTGTTCCCCCAAGCGGATTCTTGGTACATGGGGGCCAACATTCCTGGCAAGCCGCGCGTCTTCACCCCGTATATCGGGGGCGTCGGGGCTTACAGGAAGCTGTGCCAGGAGATCGCGGATAAGGGCTACGAAGGGTTTGTGTTGACCCATAGCCGCCAGGCCGTTGCCGCTTTGGCGTGAGCAAACCCGACTCCCCCTCCGCCCTCAGGGGCGGAGGGGGAGGTCGGGTCGCAAGGCTCACCGCAACACCGCCAAGTCGCACCCTTCATCGGCCTGCAAAACCTGCTCGGCCATGATGCGGTCCCAGCCCCGCCGGGGCTTGGGAGGCGGGTGCCAGGCTTGCCGGCGGCGGGCGAGTTCGGTTTCCGAAACCAGGAGATCGATCCGCCGCTCGCGCACTGAAAGGCGGACGCGATCGCCGGTCTCGATCAGCGCCAGCGGGCCGCCCGCCGCCGCCTCCGGCGTGACGTGCAGGACGATGGTTCCGAACGCGGTTCCGGACATGCGGCAATCGCTGATCCGGATCATGTCCTTCACGCCAGCGGCGGCAAGCCGCTTGGGGATGGGCAGATATCCCGCCTCGGGCATCCCGGCCGGGGTCAGCGGCCCAGCATTCTTCAGAACCAGCGCGTCCCGCTCGGTCACGTCCAGCGCCGGATCGTCGATCCGCCTCGCCAAATCCTCAAGGCCATCGAACACCACCGCGCGCGCCTCGGTCTCAAACAGCGCCGGCGTCGCCGCGCTCCGCTTGATGATCGCGCCGCGCGGGGCCAGCGAGCCGAACAGCGCGACCAGTCCGCCGACCGGTGCGACCGGCTCGGTGCGCGCGTGAATGATCCGGCGATCGACAAAGGCCGGCTCGGCCAGGCGCTCGCCCAGAGGCGTACCGGTCACGTCCCGCGCCTCTGGGCGCAGCAGATCACGCAGTTCCCACAGCAGCGCCCCCATCCCCCCAGCGGCGTGGAAATCCTCCATGTAGCCGTCGCCCGTGGGCTTCAGGTCCACCATCACGGGCGTGGTGTCCGACAGCGTGTTCAGGCGGTCGAGGTCGATGCGGATGCCGCGCCGCCCGGCGATGGCGGTCAGGTGGATCAGCGCGTTGGTGGAGCCGCCCAGCGCCAGCAGCACGCGCAACGCGTTCTCCACCGAAGCCTCGGTGATGATCTCGGACGGGCGCATCGGGCGCTGCACGAGCCCCATTGCCAGGGCGCCAGCCTCCTCCGCCGCGCGCAACCGGTCCGCGTGGACCGCTGGGATCGCGGCATGATCGGGCGGCATCATCCCAAGCGTCGCCGCCACGCAGGCCATGGTGCTGGCCGTGCCCATCACCCCGCACGTGCCGGCGGTGGTCGCCAACCGCCCCTCGATCTCTCCGATCCGCGCCTCCGAGACCGTGCCCGCGCGGTACATCGCCCAATAGCGCCGACAGTCGGTGCAGGCGGACAGCCGCTCGCCGTGATAGGGCGTGGCCAGCATCGGCCCGGTGACGAGCTGCACACAGGGGATGTCGGCGGACGCGGCGGCCATGAGCTGCGCCGGCACGGTCTTGTCGCACCCCCCGACCAGAACCGCCGCGTCCATTGGCTGCGCCGTGAGCATCGCCTCGGTGTCGAGCGCGGCCAGGTTGCGGTACTGCATCGAGGTCGGCGAAAGCGAGGGTTCGCACAGCGAGACGGTCGGAAAGGCCAGCGGCAGCCCGCCCGCGGCCAGCACCCCCCGCTTGACCGCCGCGATCAGTTCGGGGACGGTGCGGTGACAGTTGTTGTAGTCGGACCCGGTATCGGCGATGCCCACCACCGGCCGGTCAAGCAACGCCTGCGAGTAGCCCATCGACTTGGCGAAGGAGCGGCGGAGATAGAGCGCGAAGTCCCGATCGCCATAATTGGCGGTGTTGCGGGACAGGCCGCGCTTGGGCTCGGGCGTGTCGGTCATCGGCGGATGCTAGTCCGCCACCGCCCGCCCGGCAATTTGCCGCCGCAACCCAGTGCCGCCGGCGTCGTTGGTTCGCCAGCCAAAGGAGCCAGCAATCATGCCTGACATCCCCGAAAATTTCCGCAGCCTCATGAACGACAAGAGGGCGTTCGCCAATCTGGCGACGGTGATGGCGGACGGCTCGCCGCAGGTCACGCCAGTCTGGTTCGACTACACCAACGGCAAGATCCGCGTGAACACCGCCAAGGGCCGGGTGAAGTCACGCACCATGACCGAAGGGGCCAAGGTCGCGCTGGCGATCATGGACCCGGACAACGCCTACCGCTACATCCAGGTGCGCGGCACGGTGTCTCGCGCGACCGAGGATGGGGCGGACCAGCACATCGACTCGCTCGCCAAGAAGTACCTCGACAAGGACACATACCCGTTCCGCCAACCCGGCGAGCAGCGGGTCATGTACGAGATCACGCCGGAGTCGATCGACACGATGAGCTGACGGGGCGCTGCCAGGGCGTCGCGTGACCGCGCGATTCCCTACCTTGGCTTGGCCGCCGCCATCCCAGTCCCATCCAGCCGCCGGCGGAATGCCTCGTCACGCAGCGAGAACTCCTTGCCGGACAAATCGTCCGCCGCCGGCGTGCAGAGATAGACGATGGCCCGCGCCGGTTCGTCCACCGGCGTGAGCTGTTCGCGCGGGATTTGGCTGATTGGATTCATGCCCGAAGCCCGGATCGTCACCTGCATGTCGGTATCCGTGGTGCCCGGCTGGAAGCCGAACACGCGCAGGCCGGGCACCGCCTCCAGCGCGATCGCCTGGGTCAGCATCGCGAGCCCCGCCTTCGCGGCGCAATAGGCGCTCCACCCCTCCAGGGGGCGGAGCGCGGCGCCCGAAGAGACGTTGATGATCGTCCCCTGCCCGGCGGCGCGCATCTCCGGCAGCACGGCGCGGATCGCGTGGAAGGCGCCGATCAGGTTGATGCGGATGTTGCGCGCCCACGCCTCGGGGTCGGCCTCCTCAAGCCGCGCGATCGGCTCGATCACGCCGGCATTGTTGACCAGCGCCGTCGCCGGCCCGAGCCGGCGCTTCGTCTCCGCTAGCAGAGCCTG
>DATFDN010000484.1:0-2072 GCA_035252035.1 Acetobacteraceae bacterium
ACTTGACCCGACGGCATTCGGCAGCCCGCAATTCAGTAGTCGTTGGGACGCGGAGCGCAGGTATAAAATTGCTCCGAACAATGCAATCATGAAGGAAAATTGCCGATACTCGTTTCAAATGCCGCTAACTTGACAATGCCGCGGTGAGGCGTCCCTTGTCGGGACGAGGCGCCGGCCATCGCGTGGGCATTCTTGCGGCCCTGGTCCCAGCACCAGACCGACCGCGCAGTCGACATCACGAGGCTGACGCTTCCGACGCCATCATGCGGCGGCACACGCCGACCGCGGAGAGAACCATGATCCGACAAGGGCCGGCCATCGCCATCGCGGAGCCGCAACGGAGAGCTTGACCTTTGATCCCGCCATAAGAGAACGATGCCCCTTCCGGGCCCCGGGACGGGGATTGGTGGAGGGCACACTGACGCGCTACAACAAGAAAACGGTGACGGTCATTGCCGACGACGGTGGGCAGTGGAACGTCTCCCCCGCCCTCCTCAGCAAGGCCGCCCCACCACAGGGTGCCAGGGCCGCGGCACCCAACGTGGTCCCGCTGGGCAGGCGCTGATCCACCAAGGGCTCGGCCGCTTGGTCGTGCTGAGGGCGCGCCACAGCCGCCGATGACCCGCAGCGGCGCCGCGCCGGCCTTTGTGGAGGCGCGCGAGCAGGGACAGGGACTTATTTGCCAGCCAGCGCCCTGTGCCCCTCGCACCTCGCGGGGACCGCGTCCGCGCCCGGGAGCGAGAGGCCCCGGCCGCGGCCAGCCGAGCCTGTCGCCGCTCACCCACTTTCAGTCTGGCAGCTAGGAGCCGAGAACCTGGCTTTCGCCGTAGGACAGTCCCGGAAGGCCGGTCACGGGCTCGCCATAGTCGGCGAGGGCCTGTGCGACGCGGCCTCGCGCACGTGCCGTCTCGCGGGCGATGATGGCGGGCAGCTCGCGACGCAGGCTGGGGCTGGCAGCGAGCACGTCACCGATGTCGTCGCGCACCCGCCGGATCGTCGCGCGCCACCCGGCGCGCGGCTCCTGGGCGCGCGACGCCTGCAACTTCATCAGGTGCTCGATCACGGTTCCGACGTGGCTGGCCAGGGTGAGGTGCTGGCTCTTGCCCACGTCGTCAAGCTCCTCGGCGATGTCGGCCTCGGCAACGCAGCCGGCGCGCAACAGGGCGGCCTGGGCGGCCGCCCAGGCAGCCAGATCCGCGTCGTAAGAGGGACTGGTGATCGTGGTGGTGCTCATCATGCTGCCTCCGCCTGGGCCGCTTGCGTGGCGTTCACCGCCTGCACGGCCCGGAAGGCGATGGAGCGGGCGACGCCGAGCGTCGCCGCGATCTGGGCATACGACTTGCCCTCTGCGGCCATCCGAGCCGCCTCCTTGCGCTGGTGCGGGGTGAGCCGGGGCTTGCGGCCGAGCGCCTGCCCGCGCGCCTTGGCGGCCCTGAGGCCGGCGTTGACGCGCTCCCGGATCAACCCGCGCTCGAACTCTGCGATCTGGGCCATGAGGCCGAACACCAGCCGCCCCGCCTCCTTGGTGATGTCGACGCCAAGGGTGGTGATGACGAGGCCGATGCCCGACTCCCGCAGCCTCTCGGCGGTCTGCAAGGCGTCCAGCGTGTTCCGGCCGAGGCGGTCCACCTTCCACACAACCAACTCATCGCCGGGCTCCAGCCGGCCAAGCAGCTTGTGGAACGCGGGCCGGACCTTGGCCGCGCCGCTGATCCTCTCCTCGACGATGTTCCCCTCCGGCACGCCCGCCGCCTTCAAGGCGTCGACCTGGAGGGCGGTTGCCTGATCGTCCGTGGAAACCCGCGCGTACCCCCATTTGCGGCCCATCGGTGCGCCTCCATTTAGGAACGGGATTGCGGCACATTACGGACCTACAGGTCCCGTGTTCAAGCGAATTGTGCCGAAACCTGGGGTCTACGGAACAGAAAGGTAGGGAGCAGAACCTACCATCAACACAACCATTGGGCGCAGAGCCGGACGATGACAGCGCAGACTGCGCGCCAGTGGGCGAGGACTGCCGCCCCGTGGTGTTTCGAAACGCGCGTTTCGACATCACCCGAGGCGCTCGAGCG
>DATFDN010000485.1:0-6952 GCA_035252035.1 Acetobacteraceae bacterium
TGGGGCCGTGATGACGGCGATGGCGGACGCGGCGCGGCGATCGGGCGCGCGGATTCTCCTGTCGGACCCAGTGCAGGAGGTGCTGTTCGAGGGCCGCCGCGCGGTGGGCGTGCGGACCAGGGCCGGCGTCCGCCGCGCCGACGCGGTGGTTATCAACGCCGATTTCGCGCACGCCATGCGCCATCTCGTCCCGGACCGGCTGCGCCGGCGCTGGTCCGACCGCCGGATCGCGCACAAGAAGTTTTCCTGCTCCACGTTCATGCTCTACCTCGGCATCGAAGGGCGGTTCGACATGGTGCCGCACCACACCATCCATCTCGCCCGCGACTACCGCCGGAACCTCGCCGAGATCGAAGCCGGACTCGCGCCGCCAGCGGAGCCGTCATTCTATGTGCAGAATGCCTGCGTGACGGACCCCGATCTGGCGCCCAAGGGCCACTCCACGCTCTACGTGCTCGTCCCGGTCGGCAATCGCCGGGACGGCGGTATCGACTGGAACCAGGAAGCGCCGCGCTACCGGCGCCTGGTGCTGGATCGCCTGGCCCGCGTCGGGATCACCGGTATCGAGCGGCGCATCCGGTACGAGAAGGTGCTGACCCCGGACGGCTGGGAGGCGGATTTGGCGATTCATCGCGGGGCGACATTCAATCTCGCGCACACGCTGGGGCAGATGCTGCATCGGCGCCCGCGCAACCGGTTCGAGGACTTGGACGGCGTGTATCTGGTCGGCGGCGGCACGCATCCGGGAAGCGGCCTTCCGGTGATCTTCGCCGGCGCGCGCATCACCGCGCAGTTGCTCGCCGAGGATCTCGGCCTCCGCCTGCCCGGCGGACAGCATCGCCCGGCCATGCTGAAGACGGTCGCGTGAGCACCGCATCGCGGGTTGCCGTCATCGGCGGCGGACTGGGGGGACTGGCCGCCGCCTGCACGCTCGCCGCGCGCGGCCACGCGGTGGAGGTGTTCGAGAAGAACCCCTGGCTCGGCGGCAAGGCCGCGGTGTTGGAGGATCGCGGCTTCCGCTTCGACATGGGGCCGACGATCCTGACCCTGCCGCATGTGCTGGGCCGCGTGTTCGCGGAAGCCGGACGGCGGATGGAGGATCATCTCGACCTGTGCCGGCTCGACCCGCAGTGGCGCTGCTTCTTCGACGACGGATCGGTGCTCGACCTGCGCGAGGACGAGGCCGGCATGGCGGACGCGATCGCCGCGCAAGACCCTTCCGATGGCAACGGGTATCGCGATTTCATGGCATTGTCGCGGCGCCTGCACGGCATTTCGGAGCGATTCTTCTTCTGGCGCTCGGTCGAGGATCTGCGCGACACGATGAGCCTGCGCGACGGCTTCGATCGCGCCACCCTGTCGGACATCGCGAACCTGCGCATGGGCGCCACCGTCGCCGGCACGATCCGGCGGCGCATCCGCAACCCCAAGGTTGCGCAGATGCTGGACCATTTCGTGCAATATGTCGGATCGTCCCCGTACGGCTCGCCCGCCGTGCTCTGCGGCATCGCGCACATGCAGACCGGGTTCGGCGTATGGTACCCGATGGGCGGCACGCGCGCCGTCCCGGCGGCGCTGGAGGCGTTGGCGCGCGATCTGGGCGTGGCGATACACACCGGCCGCGGCGTGCGGCGCATCGTCGCGCGCGACGGCCGCGCCGTGGCGGTGGAGACCGACGATGGCGCGACCGTGCCGGTCTCGGCCGTGGTCTCCAACATGGACAGCGTGCGCACCTATCGCGAGCTGGTCGGCGGGGTGCCAGCCGCGCGCTTTGCCCGGCGCTGGAAACGCGAGCCGGCGTGCTCGGGCGTGGTGCTCTATCTCGGCCTCGACCGCGCCTACGGGCATCTGCTGCACCACGACTTCGTCTTCTCCCGCGACCCGGAGGAGGAGTTCGACTTCATCTATCGCCGGGGCGAGCCCGCGCCCGATCCGACCTGCTACATCGCCGCCCCGGCCCGCACCGAGTCGGGCGTGGCGCCGCCTGGCGGGGAGGCGCTGTATATCCTGGTCCACACACCCTACCTGCGACCGCACCACGACTGGACGGCGATGCTGTCCGCCTATCGGCGCGTCATCCTCGACAAGCTGGCCCGCTGCGCCGGGATGGCGGATCTCGAACGCCGCATTGTCGTCGAGCACGCGCTGACCCCGGCCGATATCCACGCGCGCTATCGCGTATTGGACGGAGCGATCTACGGCCTGGCAAGCCACGGGCGCTTCATGGGCGCCTTCAAGCCAGGCAACCGCTCGCGCGACCTCGCCGGCCTCTATCTCGCGGGCGGAGCGGCGCATCCGGGACCGGGGATGCCGATGGTATTGATGTCGGGCTGGATCGCGGCGGATTCGCTCGACCTCGATCTGCGTGGCGCGGAGCGGGCGCGGCGTGCCGGATGAGCACCCCGCCCGTGTCCGCTCGCCGCTGGCCTGCGCCATGGCCGAGCCTTACTTGCGCTGGTATTTCAAACGCAACTTCCACGCCGTCCGCATCGCGCGCGACGGGTTGCCAGCGGTGGTCCCTGGCCGGTCGGTCATCGTGTGCTCCAACCACCCATCCTGGTGGGATCCCGCCCTGTTCGCGCTGCTGACCCGGATGCTGTTCCCAGGCCGGGCGGGATACGGCCCGATGGACGCGGACGCGCTCGGCAAGTATCGCGTGCTGCGCCGCATCGGCGTGTTCGGAATCGAGGCGGGACCACGCGGCGCCGCGCGCTTTCTGCGCATTGGCCTCGACCTGCTGGCCGATCCGGCGACACTGCTCTGGATCACCGCCGAGGGCGCGTTCACCGATCCGCGCGTGCGCCCGGTGCGCCTGCGCCCCGGCATCGCCCATCTCGCGCGGCGCACGAACGCCGTGATCCTGCCGCTGGCGATCGAGCTCCCGTTCTGGAACGAACGCAAGCCCGAGGCCCTGGTCCGTTTTGGTCCCCCTGTGAATATGCAAGAAGCCCCTCTCCCCCCGGAACGGGGGGAGAGGTTGGGTGAGGGGGGTGCGCCGGCAAAAGCCAGCACGGCACGCGCAAGCCCCCTCACCCCAACCCTCTCCCCCGCTCGCGGGGGAGAGGGAGAGTGTAGCACCGTCGCCGTCTGGACCGCCGCGTTCGAACAAGCCCTGACCGCGTGCATGGACGCGCTCGCCGCCGCCGCCATGAGCCGCGACCCAGCCCGCTTCACCACCCTTCTCCAGGGCGAAACCGGCGTGGGCGGCATCTACGACCTGTGGCGCCGGGCCGCTGCCTGGGGTAGCGGGCGGCGGTTCGACCCAAGCCATGGGGGCGAGGCATGATCCTGGCTTCCGTCGCGCTCGCCTGCGCGGCGATCCCCGCGTTGACCCTGCTCGCCAACCTGCCCCTGTTCCGCACGCCAGCCCCCGCGACCCAGCCGCCGCCCGTCTCCGTGCTGATCCCGGCCCGCAACGAGGCCGCGAACATCGAGGCCGCGTGCGGCGCGGTGCTCGCCAGCCGGGACGTGGAGCTGGAACTCGTGGTGCTGGACGACCACTCGGAGGACGGCACCGCCCGGATCGTGCGCGCCATCCCCGATCGCCGCGTCCGGCTCGTGCCCGCCCCGGCCCTCCCGCCGGGATGGGTGGGCAAGCAGCACGCCTGCGCCTGCCTGGCCCGGCTGGCACGCCACGAGCTGATGGTGTTCATCGATGCCGACGTGCGGCTCGCTCCGGACGCGCTGGCGCGGATCGCCGGGTTCATGCAGCGCGATGATGTCGCCCTGGGCAGCGGCTTCCCCGCCGAGATCACCGGATCGTGGGCCGAGGGCCTGCTGCTGCCGCTGATCCACTTCCTCCTGCTCGGCTTCCTGCCCCTGCCCGTGGCCCGCCGCAGCAAGGCAGCGGCGCTGGGCGCTGGCTGCGGGCAGCTCATGGCCGCCTGGCGCGATCCGTACCAGCGCGCGGGTGGGCACGGCGCCATACCCATGACGCTGCATGATGGGATCACGCTGCCGCGCGCCTTCCGTCGCGCCGGTTTCATGACCGGGATCTTCGACGCCAGCCGGATCGCCCGCTGCCGGATGTACACCAGCACGCCCGACCTGTTCGCCGGCTTGGCGAAGAACGCCACCGAGGGCATGGCGCGTCCGGTGGCGCTGCCGGTCTGGACGGTGCTGCTGGGATGCGGGCAGGTTCTGCCGGTGGCGCTGGTGACGCTCGCGCCGGGTCCAATGAGCATCGCCGCCCTGGCGCTTTCGATCGGCGCGCGCCTGCTCCTCGCGCTGCGCTTCCGCCAGCCCGTGTGGAGCGCGCTGCTCCATCCGCTTGGTGTGGCGATGCTGCTCGGCGTGCAGTGGTGGGCACTGGCCCGCGCCGCGCTGGGCCGCCCGGCGGTCTGGCGCGGACGGGCCTACGGGCGCGCGGGCGCCGTCATTGAGGGACGCGACACCCCGGCGTAGGCTCTTCGCGCGCTTCTGGAGCACCGAGCAAGCCGATGCGGCCTCTCCTCGCCCTTGCCGCCTCTGCCGCCATTCTCGGTCCGGCGAGCATGGCGGCGGCCCGCGTCACCGAAATCCAGATCCTGTCGCGGGAGCCGTTCGCCGACGGCGCCGCCTTTGGCCCGACGGGCTCCTATGTCCGCGTCAAGGCGATCGTTCGAGGCGAACTCGATCCGGCGGCACCCGGGAATGCCGGGATTGTCGATCTGGGTCGCGCTCCGCGCGATGCGCGCGGCATGGTCGAGTACGCCACCGACGTCTTCATCCTGCGCCCGGCCGATCTCGCGAAGGGCAGCGGCACGATGCTGTACGAGGTGACGAACCGGGGCAACAAGCTGCTGATGCCCTGGATCAACGATGCCCCGGAACATCCAGCGGGCTCGCTGAACGATCCGCGCATCCTGGCCGATGCCGGCAACGGCTTCACCTTCCGTCGCGGCTACACGATGGTCTGGTCGGGCTGGCAGCCGGAAGCGCCGACAGCGAATAACGGCATGACCATCCGCGTGCCGGTCGCGACCGATCGCGGCCGGCCGATCGTGCGGCGCATCCGCGACGAGGTCGTGGTCGGCACGCGCGGACCCGAAAAGGTGGAGACCGCTCGCCTGCCCTATCCTACCGCCAACACTGACAAGGGCCACGCGAAGCTGACCGTGCGCGCCCGGCAGGCGGACCCGCCCACCGAGATTCCGTCGGATGGGTGGGCGTTCGTCGATGGCCACTCGATCCGCCTGTTGCCGGAAGGCACGCTGTTCAAACCCCGCCAGATCTATGAGCTCTGGTACGACGCCACCGATCCGACGGTAACGGGCATGGGCTTCGCGGCCACCCGTGACCTCGTTTCCTTCCTGCGCTATGAGCGCGCCGACGCGCGAGGCGATCCCAACCCGCTGCTGGCCGGCGGAAGCGGCATCCGCCGCACGATCGGCTTCGGCGTCTCCCTCAGTGGCCGTTTCTTGCGCAACTATCTTGAGTTGGGGATGAACGCGGACGAGGCGGGCCGGCGCGTGTTCGATGGCATGTTCCCTCATATCTCCGGGGCGGGGAAGGTGTTCGGCAACACCGAGTTCGCCATGCCGGGCCGCACCGCGACGCAACACGAGGATCGGTTCTATCCCGAGGGCTGGTTTCCGTACGGCTACGCGACCCTTCCCGATCCGGTCACGGGCAAGCCGGGCAGCCTGCTGAAGGGCAACGCCAGCGATCCGCTGATCATCGAGACCAACACCTCGACCGAGTATTGGCAGAAAGGCGCCTCGCTCGTGCATACGGACCCGGCGACCGGCGCCGATGTGGCGCTTCCTTCGAATGTCAGGATGTTCCTGATCGCTGGCACCGAGCACGCCGGGCACGCCGGAACGCCCGCCACGCCGGGCCATTGCGCCAACGCCCGCAACCCCCACAGCGCGGGACCGGCGCTTCGGGCGTTGCTGGCCGATCTCGACCAATGGGTGGCGGACGGCACGCCGCCCCCGGACAGCCGCGTGCCCCGCGCCAGCGACGGCACCGGCGTTGTCGCCGCGTCGGTCCGTTTCCCTGCCGTGCCTGGCGTGATTTGGCCGCCCGGCGACAATCCGATCGGACCACCGGTGGATTGGATCAACCCGCCCGCGAAACTCGGCCGCACCTACAAGACGCTGGTCTCCGTCCTGGAGGCCGATGGCAATGAGGGAGCGGGTCTGCGCCTGCCGGACATCGCGGCGCCGATGGCGACATTCACCGGCACCAACGTGTATCGTGACTATCCTTCGGAATTGTGCGACCGCGACGGAACCTATGTGCCGCTCGCTCGCGCTCGGGCCGAGCGCGAGGGCACGGGAGACCCGCGCCTCTCCTTGGAGGAACGCTATGGTTCTAGAGGACGATACGCGGCGGCGGTGAGGGAGGCCGCCGATTCCCTAGTGGCCGCCCGGCTGCTGCTACCGGAAGATGCCGCCCGCTACATCAACGCCGCTGCCGCCAGCGAGCTGATTCCATGACGAAATACCGCTTTCCCAGCGTTGCCGCCGCTTTCGCCGCCAGTGCCGCGCGCGGCCCCGGCCGCGTGTTCCTGCATGTGCTGCCCGAGACCGCCGCCGCGTACGGCATAGCGGCGGGCGACATCACGTATGGCGCGGCGGCCGAGGCGATCGCCCGTTTGCGCGACGCGTACGCCAACGCCGGCTATGGGCGCGGCCACCGCGTCGGGCTGATGCTGGAGAACCGGCCCGCCTTCTTCCTGCACTGGTTCGCGCTGAACGGGCTCGGGATCAGCGTCGTGCCGCTGAGCACCGAATTGCGGCCCGCCGAACGCGATTACCTCGTCGGGCATAGCGAGATCGCGCTCGCGGTATTGGCGCGGGGCCTCCGCCCCGATCTGGCTTGCCCAACGATGGAGGAGGGCGCGCCGCCGCCCCCGGCCCCGACGCGGCGCGACGCATCGCCCCCGCCGGATGAGGCCACCGAATGCGGGCTGCTCTACACATCGGGCACCACGGGGCGGCCCAAGGGCTGCGTGCTGTCGAACCGC
>DATFDN010000486.1:0-5983 GCA_035252035.1 Acetobacteraceae bacterium
GTCGCCGAGCAGACCATCGATGCCATGCACAAGCTCTGGGGCCAGCACCCTGGGTTCAGGGCCAATCACGCCAAGGGCGTGGTGGTCGAAGGCAGCTTCACGCCGACCGGTGCCGGCGCCAAGCTCAGCAAGGCGTCCCTGTTCCAGGGCCAGCCGGTCCCAGTCACGGCGCGCTTCTCCGACTCGACTGGCTTGCCGGATGTCCCGGACGGCTCCGAGGCCGCGAACCCGCATGGCGCGGCGTTCAAGTTCCACCTCTCCGGCGGCGGCGAAATGGATCTCGTGCTCAACTCGCTGAGCTTCTTCCCGGTCGCCACCGGCGCGGAGTTCCGCGACCTGCTCCAGGCGGTTGCCGCCAGCGGACCGGACAGCCCCAAGCCGACCGCGTTGGACAAGTTCTTCGCCAGCCACCCCGCCGCGCCGCGCGCCTTCGCCACCGCCGCGACGCCGTCGAGCTTCGCGCGCGAGACCTATCACGGCCTCGACGCCTTTATCTTCGTGGACGCGGCGGGCAAGCGCCAGCCGTTCCGCTGGCGCGTGGTGCCCATGGCGGGAACGGAGCACCTCAGCAACGCCGACGCGGCCAAGCAGCCGCCGAACTTTCTTGTCGATGAGCTTCCGGCGCGTCTGGCCAAGCAGCCCGTCCAGTTCCGGTTGCTGGCCCAGCTCGCCAAGCCAGGTGATCCCACGAACGACGCGACACGGCCATGGCCGGAGGACCGCGACCTGGTCGAACTTGGAACGATCACCCTGACGAAGGCCGCGCCCGACAGCGCGGCGGCGGCGAAGCAATTGCTCTTCGTGCCGAACAACCTGCCGGACGGGATCGAGGTCTCGGATGATCCGTTGATCGACGTACGGGTTCAGGCCTACGCGATCTCGTTCAGCCTCCGCTCGCAGCAGTAGGCGCCACGGCTTCGCCCCTTCCGCTTCGGACCTTCCGGCGAGGCGGCGCGTGACATAAATCGCACACTCCCCTCGCTTCACGCGTCTTGACCGACGGAGTGTGACCTAGGTCACACCCGTCGGCGGAAGCTCCGGCCATCGTCGGCCTTGGTGGCGACATTCGGGCACGGTGCCCGGAAAACGCCACCGGCCGATCCAATCGCTGCCTTGGCGCGTATCAATCATCCAGGCATCGACGGAAGTACGGAGCGCGAGATGGCACAGACGACGACGCCGAGCCTCAACGAAATCGCCCGCGAGCAATTCCGCATGTTTGATGGCATCAGCGACCGGATCGCGCTGACCGTCGAGGACCGGCGGCGCCTGCTCCGGCTGTCCGGCGAGGAATGGCTGGCCTGGTCGCGCGTCCCGCACGGCGGGGAACTGCCGCGCCACCCGGCGGCGGCCGTGGTCCTGCTTCGCGTCGGCATGGCCGCCCATCGCCTGACGGTGCTGGCCGAGCAGCGCGACGCGGCCGAACTAGCGCCCGCCGTCCGCGAACCAGAGATGTCCGGAGCATAGGCGGCTGTCATCGGCGGCGAGCCAGAGCACGAGGCGGGCAATGTCCTCCGGCATGACCTTCCGCTTGAGGAATTGCGCCCGCATCAGCTCGGCCTCCGCCTCCGGCGTCAGCCAGAGCGTGACCTGGCGCTCCGTCATGACCCAGCCGGGGATGACGCAATTGACGCGGATGTTGTCGGGGCCGAGATCGCGGGCCATCCCGCGCGTGAGCCCTTCGACCGCGGCCTTCGCGGTGGTGTAGGCGGGCATCCCGCCCTGGCCGAGATGCCAGGAGATCGAGCCGAAATTCACGATCGACCCACCGCCCGCCTCGCGCATCATCGGCGCGACCGCCTGGATGGCGAAGAACTGGTGCTTGAGATTCACCGCCATCCGCTGATCCCAATATTCGGGCGTCATGTCCTGCCAGCGATGGCGCTGATCGTTCGCGGCGTTGTTGACCAGCGCGGTGATCGGCCCGAGCCGCGCGGCGGCCGAGGCGACGGCGGCCCGCAGCGCGCCAATGTCGGTGACGTCGCAGTTCTGATAGAAAGGTTCGACATGGCCTTCCGCCTTCAGCCGCGCGGCGAGCGCCTGGGCGGGGCCGTCGGCGATATCGACGAAGGCGACGCGCGCGCCCTGGGCGGCGAAGTGCTCCACCTCGGCCGCGCCGATGCCGCTCGCGCCTCCGGTGATGAAGACGACGCGACCGCGCAGGCTCGGGTATTGGGCGAAACCGCTCATGGGACCAGCGCGCGCCCCCTCAACGCTTCGATGACCGCGTCCACGATGCGCTCGGGCGGCGGGGCGACGGAGACGGTGATCGGGGCCTCGTCCGGCGTCGGCTCCTCCAGCGTCGCGAGCTGGCTGTCGAGCAGGCTGGGCGGCATGAAGTGCCCGGCGCGGCGGCGCATCCGCTCCTCCAGCAGCGCGCGCGAGCCCTGGAGATAGACCAGCGCGACGTTCTTGCGCGGTCCGATCAGGATATCGCGGTAGCTCCGCTTGAGGGCCGAGCACGCGACGACAGTGCAGCGGCTGGCGGCGAGCGCCGTGTCGATCGCCTGCGCGATGGCGCGCAGCCAGGGCATCCGGTCGGCGTCGTCGAGCGGGATGCCGTGGCTCATCTTCTCGACGTTGCTCGGCGGATGGAAGGCGTCGCCCTCCAGCATGTCCCAGCCGAGCCGGTCGGCGACGCCGCGCGCGATCGTGGTCTTGCCGCTGCCCGAGACGCCCATCACCACGACAACGCAGGCCATCGCCGGTCCCTATTTCTGCTTCAGCATGTGCTCCAGGTGCCCGCCGAAGCCGAAGCGCATGGCGGACAGGATCTTCTCGCCGAACGTGTGCTCGCGGCGCGAGCGGAATCGGCTGAACAACGACGCGGCGAGCACGTTCGCCGAAACCGCCTCTTCGATCGCGGCCTCGATGGTCCAGCGGCCCTCCCCGGAATCCTCCACGAAGCCGGAGAAATTCTCGAGCTGTTCGTCGGCCGCGAGCGCGCTGGCGGTGAGGTCGAGCAGCCAGGAGGAGACGACGCTGCCGCGCCGCCACACCTCGGCGATGTCGCCCATGTCGAGCGTGTACCGCTCGCCCTCGGGCAGATCCTCGCGGGCGCGGTTCTTGAGGATGTTGAAGCCCTCGGCGTAGGCCTGCATCATCCCGTACTCGATGCCGTTGTGGACCATCTTCACGAAATGGCCCGCGCCGATCGGGCCGGCGTGGAGATAGCCGCGCTCGGGCCGGGGGTCGCGGCCCTCGCGCCCCTGGGTGCGCGGAATGTCGCCAAGGCCGGGGGCGAGCGCGGAAAAGATCGGGTCGAGGTGGCGCACCGCGTCGTCCTCGCCGCCGATCATCATGCAGTAGCCGCGCGCGAGGCCCCAGACACCGCCCGATGTGCCGCAATCGACGTAGCGAATCCCCTTGGCGGCGAGCGCCCGACCGCGGCGGACATCGTCCTTGTAGTAGGTGTTGCCGCCATCGATGACGATGTCGCCCGCCTGCATGTGCCGGCCAAGCTCGGCCACCGCGTCTTCGGTCACGCGGCCCGCCGGGAGCATGACCCAGACCGCGCGCGGCGGCGCCACGCCGAGCTTGGCGACAACCTCCTGGAGCGATCCGGCCCCGGCCGCGCCCTCGGTGCCGAGCGTCGCCACGGTCTCTGCGTTCACGTCATAGACGACGCAGGCATGGCCCGCGCGCATCAGGCGGCGCGCGATATTGGCGCCCATGCGGCCCAGTCCGACAACGCCGATCTGCATTCGGGTCTCCGTTTCGCGGCAATCGCGCCGGTCAATATGGGGATCAGACCCGTTGCGCCGTCAACCGGCGGCAAGCATGATTATCGTTGCGATTTCAGATCGTGCCAGGGATGCGAGAGATGACATTCAAATTCTATGAGGCACCTGCCAACGAGCACATCCCATGCCATCGGCGTTGTGGCCTGGTTCACAGCAATGCGGCGAGCGGGGGGGTAGCATCGGCCCATGAAACGATTCCGGCCGTTGCGCGACAAGACCCGCCCTGCTTGGGCACCGCTGGGCATAGGGGCGGTGCTCCTCGCGACCTTGCTCCTTGAAACGGCGGGCGGCTCGCGTGCCGCCGGCGAGCCGGAGCTTCCCCTCGAAGTCTCGGGACAACCCACCTGGGCCTGGCACGCGATGCAGCAAGCGCGCCGCGCCTGGAGGGGACCGGATCGCACCGCTGAACCGACACCGCCCGCCATCCCCGCGTTTGAGACCTTCCCGAATGCGAACGGCCTGAGCGCCAATTTCCAACCCAATGGCGACACGATGACGGCGCTTCAGGCCTTCTTCGCACCTCTGGGAACGAACGCCCGCACCTGTCAGACCTGCCATCAGCCCGCGGCGGGCTGGACGATCACCCCGCCGCAAATCCAGCGAGCGTTCCAGGAGACGGGCGGAATGGCCCCTCTGTTCAACCCGGTCGATGGCGCGGTCTGTCCGGACGCGGATGTCTCCACCTATGAAAAGCGCCTGCGAGCCTATAGCCTCGTGTTGCGGAAGGGCCTTATCCGCGTCTTCATCAAGCTTCCGGATGTGCCGACGCTGGAATTCAGCATCATCGGCGTGCAGGATCCTTATGGCTGCAACACTGGCGCGACTTATGGGCTGTCGAGCTTCGGCCCGTCCTCTCCCACCCAGGGCACTGTGTCCGTCTATCGGCGCCCCTTGCCTTCGACCAACCTTCGGTTCCTCAGCAGCTTGATGTGGGACGGACGGGAGCCCTCACTCCAGTCCCAGGCGACTGACGCGACCCTGATCCATTTCCAGGCTGGCGCACCGCCGACCCCGGCCCAGGTCGATCAGATCGTCGCCTTCGAGACCGGGCTTTTCTCGGCGCAATACGTCAACGCTGGAATCGGGCCGCTCGATGAACTCGGCGCGCGGGGCGGACCGCGGGCGTTGGCTGAACAGGCGTTCTATATCGGCATAAACGACCCGCTTGGCGGCAACCCGACAGGCGCGGCATTCAGTCCGGATGCAATGACCTTGTATTCCGCCTGGGCGAGCCAGGAGGTTGCGGAGTCGGAGAACCAGGCCGCTGTCGCGCGGGGAGAAGGGCTGTTCAACGAGAGGCCGATCATGATTACCGGCGTCGCCGGTCTGAATGACAAGCCGGGATTGGCGAGAGTGAACGGTACCTGCTCCACCTGTCACAACACGCCAAATGCGGGCAACCACAGCGTCCCGCTTCCACTCAACATCGGTGTGGTGGCGCCGTCGGCGGCTGGCCTGGACACCACGGGCCTCCCGGTCTTCAGCATCCGGTGCGATGCCGGTCCGTTGGCGGGGCAGATCTTCCAGGTGACTGATCCAGGGAAGGCCCTGATCAGCGGCCGGTGCGCCGACATCGGCAAGACCAAAGGCCCTGTCCTGCGGAATCTGGCGGCCAGAGCCCCCTACTTCCACAACGGCGCCGCGCCGGACCTGCGGCATGTGATTGACTTCTACGACACACGATTCGGGATCGGCCTCACCGAGAGGGAAAAGAGCGACCTGATCGCCTTCCTAAAATCGCTCTGAACGGCGCCGCGACGTGTTGCCAGCCCTGCGCCCACGCGGGTGGCTGCCGTCCTCGTCAACCGATCCGGCCCTCCCTTTGACCCCTCCACCCTCCGCCGCCCGCCTCGCCGTGGACATAGGCGGCACGTTCACCGACGTCGCGCTGGAGCACGCCGGGCGCCGCCATACCCTCAAGACCCTGACCACCCCGGCCGCGCCCGAGGACGGCGTGACGCAGGGCGGGCGGCGGCGGGCAAGCCTGTCGCTTGACGTATGATGTAACACGATGTATGTTACGCGACATAGCACGTTCGGCGTCCTACTTTCTCTCGCAGAGGTATCCTCAGTGAAGGCAGGCCCGGATGATCCGCTCGATCCGAGGCGCGGCAACGCGCCGGTTCCTCTTGGAGGGAAAGTGCAAGTTCTCCGGCCTGGACGAGGATTTGGCGCGTCAGCGCCTGGCGGAACTGAATGCCGCGCCGACGCTCGACGCGCTCGGCAGGCTCAACAGCGTC
>DATFDN010000487.1:0-4019 GCA_035252035.1 Acetobacteraceae bacterium
GGGAATGCCCACCTCCCAACCGAGCAGGCCCGCGAGCGAGCGCAGCAGCCCCTCGGTCTGTCGCCAGGGCCGGCCGAACGCGAGACGGAGCAGGTGCCCGGTCTCGATCGCCACGTCCGAGTAGGGCGCGGCCGGCCGCGCTGGCCCGTGCGCGGCGGCCGCCAGGTGGCGAGCGCCTCGGGGGTGACCCAGACCGTGAGGCTGCCGCGCCGCTACAGCGCCCTGTCGCAGTCCGGCCAGTTCTGGACGCGGTAGCGCGCCCGGGGAATCCTGTGGCGGCGTGGTTCGTTGAACCGATAGGGCATGGGTCGTCCGGAGCGAGGGAGCGCCTGTACCCCGCCATCTTGCCGCGCCAAAGCTTGCAAACGCCAATTTCGCACCAAGGCCAAAGGCCATCCTCCCCGACGGGACTGCTGGCTGCGGCGGTCCGACCATCCGCCGCTGCGACCCACGCTCAGGAGGGTTCCTGGTTGTCTATCGAGGAAGGCTGGGTCGCCGTTGTAATGGTGCCGTTGACGCCCTCGGGGAAGAACAGGCCGCTGTTGGTGCCGCCGCCGTAGACGATCGCCAGCACCTGCCCCGCCGTGCGGGTGAACGCGAGTCCGACGCTGTTCACGTCGGTGATGTTGTAGGGATTGCCCTGCGCATCGGTGCCGAAGTCCTGCACACCCGAGAGCTGCGCGCGCAGCGCGGAGATCGCGTCGGTGGCCGCGCCCTGCTTTCTAACGGACAGGGCGGCGCGGATGGCGCCTGCGTGGTAGCCCTCGACCCCGAGGATCCGCGCGGCGGACCTGACCGACGCGGGCGCGGACAGCAGGTTCGCCGCCCCGGCGTAGGCGGTCACGCCGACATCCTCGAAGATATAGGCGCCGAGCAGGAACGACAGGTCGTCCGCGAACGGGTCGAACATCACCCCCGGCGGGACCAGGCCGGCCGCGATCGCGAGCCAGGTGAAGCTGGCCTGCAAGTCGATCGCGGGCTCGGCCACGGCGGCGTCGCCGAGCACCATCCGGATGAAGCGGACATGACCCAGCTCGTCGTCGGCGATCCGCCTGGCGTAGCCGGCGATCACTGGATCCTTGAACGGCACCGCGGCCCCGCCGGTGACTGTTCCTTGCGTCCCGGTGCCGCCGGTCAGCTCGGGCGGGATGCCGGACCCGGTGACCGCCCGCACGTAGAACTCGGCTTCGAGGTACTCGAGGTTGAGGGCGAAGTTGAAGATGTCGGCGTCGCTCACCGCCTGTGCCGAGGCCGGCTTGCTCGACACTGATAGTCCCGCGGTGCCGAGCGCGCTCAATGCGGACACGCCAGCGGCGCCCAGCCCGATACGCTGGATGAGGCTGCGGCGCTCCATCCCACGACCGGCTCCATGTTCCCTATTCTCAGGCATGACATAATGCTCCCCGAGGATTTTCCGGCTGGTGCCGGTTTCCTCCTACTCGGGCGGGGACGTGTCAGATGCAGGCGCGCGTCTGACGCCTCTGTGAGCACGATCGAATGCCCTGGAAGGCGGGCCGCTTGCGAAGCCCCTTCGCGGCGCGGCGCCCACATATGGCGACCCGTCACCGCGCCGCCGCGGCTGTGCCATGATCGGCCCGCGTCTTGATATTCGGTTCCGGCACACCCCCGATGGGGTCTCGGCCCGCTCACGCCCCTTCTGTCTCGCTGACCCGCTCGCCTCGCGCCGACGTTGGCGCCGGCCGGAGGCCCAGCCTGGCGGCGGCCATCGTCACACAGCACTCGAAGACGTCAAGGGCGTCGAAGGCGCGGTCCCGGCCATCGTCCGGCACCAGCATCGGGCAGCCGTCCCCCCGGTAGCAGCACCGCGCCCGCGATCATCAGGTTGTCCGCCAGCCCGAAGCCCTCGACGGCTAGGCCCGGGAGCGGGTCGGGCGCCGCCCCGACCTGGATCCGATTGCGCTCGGCAAAGGGCAGGCGGTGTTCGAGTAGCCGAAGATGGGCCGGCCGCGGCCGAGGAACCAGCCGAACTCGACCAGCGTGTCGGCATCGGCCGAGGCGCCGCGGAAGGGGTGAGATTGGCGATGAGGATGTCGCAGGCCTCCATCATCGCCAGGTCCTTGCGGAAGATCGCCCACCAGGCCGCCTCGCTGGGCATGGCCCGCAGGCTCGCGACGTCTTCGTTCAGGGGCGGCCGACCCATGATGCCATACCTGGCACAGATCGCGACCTTCCGCCGCGCGTGCGCCAGTGCATCCGGCAGGAACACGTCCGGTCCGGCCAGGTATGCCGTGATCTGGGTCGCCATGTCGCTCAAAGAGCTACTTACGCCACCTCCATCTCGCGGTGCGTGTCGATGGTGTCCACGTCCACTTTGGTCCTCAAACGAAGACCGAGCGCCTCGACGACCCTGCTGGCTCGCTCGAGCGTTACCCCGAAGTACTCGTTGCGTTCGTCGCGGGAGACTTGGGATTCACTAACGCCGAGGCGCCTCGCCAACTCGCGTTGGGTGACGCCCTGGGCAATTCGAAGCGCCACCAAGAGGCGCCCAGCCCCTCTGAAGTTTTCCAGCTCCTCAAACTCTCGGCGCCGCAGCCTCTCGTAGCTCTCGACCTCTTCAGAGAGCTGGAGATGGAACGACTGCATCGGGTCGATGACCCGCTTGATCTCCTCGTCGCTCAGTCCCGTCTCTTTCAAGCGAGCGCGATGCTCAGAGAGGCGCTCCTTCTCCGCGGACAGGCGCGCGACGGCTTCCTTGTACTCAGTCTCACTGCGAATCATCGCTCACCTCCTCGCCTGATTTTTACGATTCCCCTCGGAGCGCCATCACGCCGGGACTGGCGAAACGCCGAGGGGAACTCGAGTTCGTTGCCGTGTTTGTCGCGGATTCCGCACCCAACACCGAGACCCGGCACGTGCGGGTAAAGTTCGACCCGGTACTGGTGCCACATGGGCAGCTGCCGCTTCGGGTAGCCCCGATACGGTCTCCTCGAGGCGGGATCCCAGGTCCAAATTTTGTGGGGATCCAGCAGATTTAGCTGACGGGCGGGCTCCCCACTTGTGAGCCGTGTGAGGTCACATTCGAAATATCCGTCGATGTCGTTTGGGTGGTCCTTGTCCTCCGCAAAAGACCCATCGGCGAAAATTTCGGTGATCCCAACCTGCCAGAGTTGTTTGGCGAGAAGCTCCAAGTTGTTGACGAGTTTCTCTCGCCATGGCGCGCCCAGTTCGGCGCGACCACCGAGCCCGAACCGCCGACAAGGATTGGACTGACGTAGCTCAGCAAAGGAGACCTCGTGGTCTCCCGGAGGGAGAAGCCCGTTGGCCTGAAATGGCGGGATGTTCGGCATCTATCTAAATGTTCCGACGAAAGGTCATAGGCAGAGAGAGCCTGCTGTTGCTTAACAAGTAGGTCAAGTATAACAAATAGGTAAGATTCATCAAAAGCGGCGTTTATTCTATGTGGTTTCCAGCAATGAAAACCATTGATATCTTTTGAGTTTTTGATATACAATAAGTGGATATCATGACGTTTTCATCGAATACCCCGGACGCGCCCCCCGGACGGTCGCCTACCTCCGGGTCTCCACCATCGACCAGGACACGGAGAAGAACCGGGCGGCCATCCTGACGCTGGCCAACCACAAACGGCTTGGCCATGTGGAGTTCGTCGAGGAGAGGGTCTCGGGAACCGTCTCCTGGCGGAGCCGCCGGATCGCGGCAATCCTTGAGGAGGCGGACAAGGGCGACACCATCGTCGTCTCCGAGCTCTCCCGCCTCGGGCGCAGCATGCTGGAGTGCATGGAGATCCTCTCCATCGCCACCCAGAGGGGGGTCAGCGTCTACGCGGTCAAGGGCGACTGGCAGCTCACCAACACGATCCAGAGCAAGATCCTCGCCATGGCCTTCTCCATGGCCGCCGAGATCGAGCGGGACCTGATCTCCAAGCGGACACGGGAGGCGCTTATCGCCAAGAAAGACCAGGGGCTGCCGCTCGGCCGGCTGCGGGACGTGGGGAAGAGCAAGCTGGACGCCCACCGGGTCGAGATCGAGGCGCTCCT
>DATFDN010000488.1:0-2031 GCA_035252035.1 Acetobacteraceae bacterium
CAGCGCATCAGGGCGGGGGAAGCGGTCACGGGTTTGGCCGCGCAGGCTTCGCGGACGGCGGCATCGTCCGGATCGCGCGCGATCGCCTCCTGTCGCCGCCGCTCCAGCAGCGCCTGGTTGGGCCAGTCCGGATTGGCGGCCTCGAAGTCCGCGATCTCGCGCGCGCTGGCGCCTCTCTCGGCGAGCAGGCGGTAATAGAGCGCGAGCTTCCGCGCCACCGGGTCGGCATAGGTCGCCGCCTGCGCCGCGGCCTCGGCGAACTGGCCGGCGCGGATCGCGGACATGGGATTGGCGGCGCTGGCGCCGGTTGCGCTGACCAGCAGCCCGGCAAGCATGAGCAGCCGGGCGAGCGGCCGAGTCGTTGGAACCATGGCACCCTATCTAGTCCGCGCGGCCTTGCGACGCATCCCCTACTGCGCCTAGCCTTGGCCGCGTCATCGCTGCGCCGCTGTGGCGGGGGAGGTCTGCATGTTCAAGGGATCGATCGTCGCCCTCATTACGCCGATGCGCCAGGACGGGTCGATCGACGAGAAGGCGTTCGCCGCCTTGGTGGACTGGCAGATCAACGAGGGCACGACGGCGGTGGTTCCGGTGGGGACGACCGGGGAGTCCCCGACCCTGAACCACGCCGAGCACAAGCGCGTCGTCGAGATCGCCATCGAGGTGGCGAAGGGGCGGGCGCCGGTGATCGCCGGCACCGGGTCGAACAGCACGGAGGAGGCGATCGATCTGACCCGCCACGCCAAGAAGGCGGGCGCCGACGCGGCGCTGATCGTGACCCCCTATTACAACAAACCCACCCAGGAGGGGCTTTACCTGCACTTCAAGACCATCGCCGACGCCGTGGATCTGCCCATCATCATCTACAACATCCCGCCGCGCAGCGTGGTGGACATGAGCGTGGAGACGATGGCGCGGCTGGCGCGGCACAAGAACATCATCGGCGTGAAGGACGCGACCGCGAACCTGGTCCGCCCCCTGCACACCCGCCGCGCCTGCGGGGCGGGGTTCTGCCAGCTCTCGGGAGAGGACCACACGGCGCTCGCCTTCCTCGCCGCGGGCGGCGATGGCTGCATCAGCGTGACCGCCAATGTCGCGCCCCGCCTGTGCAGCGAGATGCACGCCGCCTGGCAGGAGGGGCGCATCAACGACGCGATCGACATCCAGGACCGGCTGCTGCCGCTGCACGACGCGCTGTTCGCCGAGACAAGCCCGGCGCCGGTCAAGTACGCCGCGAGCCTGCTCGGCAAGACCGCGCCGATCTGCCGGCTGCCGCTGGCACCGATCTCGGAGGCCACGGCGGCGCGGGTGCATACGGCGATGACCGAGGTTGGGCTGCTGAACTGAGGACCAATGGCGGACGCGAAGAACAAGAAGGGCCTGATCGCGCACGGCGTCGCCGCCCAGAACCGCAAGGCGCGCTTCGATTACACGATCAAGGACACGGTGGAGGCCGGGCTGGTGCTGAAAGGCCCCGAGGTGAAAAGCCTCCGCCACGGGCGGGCGACCCTCTCCGAGGCGTGGGCGGGCGAGCGCGACGGGGAGCTGTGGCTGTTCAACGCCTACATCCCCGAATACCAGGGCGGGGTGCTCTCGCGCTTCGAGCCGCGCGCGCCGCGCAAGCTGCTGCTGAAGAGCAAGCAGATCCGCGCGCTGACCGGGGCCGTGTCGCGCGAGGGCATGACCCTGGTGCCGTTGCAGATCCACTTCAACGAGCGCGGCCGCGCCAAGGTGCTGCTGGGCCTCGGCGAGGGCCGCAAGAAGGCGGACAAGCGCGCCGCGATCGCGGCGCGGGATTGGCAGCGGGACAAGGCGCGGCTGATGCGGGCGCGGGGATGATGGATCGTTTAGCGCTCCGCTGCCTGTTGGAAAACGCATCATGAGCCGCGTCGCCTACGTGAACGGCCGCTATCTGCCCCAGCGCGACGCTGCGGTGAACGTGGAGGATCGCGGCTATCAGTTCGCCGATGGCATCTACGAGGTGATCTATCTGCACGGCGGTCGGCTGATCGACGCGGATCTGCATTTCGA
>DATFDN010000489.1:0-3434 GCA_035252035.1 Acetobacteraceae bacterium
GAGCCAGGCCGCGTCGCCCAGCGCCCGCTTCCCGATCGCGATGGCCGGCCCCGATACCGCCCAGGGACCAAGCGCCTCCCGGATGGCGGCCGCGCGCTCGGGCGCCGCCAAGGCGAAGCCCAACCGAAGCCCGGCGAGGCCGTATGTCTTGCCGAACGAACGCAGGATGACGAGCGCCGGATGCGGCAGGACGGGCGCGAGGCTCGGCGTGTCTCCCTCCAGATCGGCGAACGCCTCGTCGATCACGAGCAGGCCGCCGCGAGCGGCGAGATGGTCCGCCAAATCAAGGAGCCAGGCGCGCGGGAGCCGCCGTCCGTCCGGGTTGTTGGGGTTGCACACCACGGCGACCATGGCCTTGCGCAGCGCCTCGGCCTCGGTCACGCAGCCCGCGCCCGTCCAGGCGCGCGCGTACTCCGAATAGGTCGGCCCGAGGGTGAGCACGGGAGGGACCGGCCAGAGCCGGGCGAGGAGATTGATGAGGATCTGCGTGCCGGGGGCCGCGACCACCATCTCGCTCGCGGCGACATCATAGGCGCGCGCGGCTTCCCGCTCCAGCGCCGCAACCTGTTGCGGCTCCGGAAGGCGCGTGAAAAGCGCGAGCGGCAGAGAGGGCAGGGGATAGGCGACCGGGTTGATCCCGGTGGAAAGATCGAGGAAGGGCTCCGGAGCGTCCGGGAACAAACGCCGCGCTTCCTCCAGCCGCCCGCCATGCATCATCGGCCATTCCATGACCTTGCCTGTCGCCTCGAACCTGACCGTCGCCGCCGGCGCCTTGCTGATCGAGGCCGCGTTTGGCTATCCCGCCTGGCTGTTCACGTCCATCCGCCACCCGGTCGTCTGGATCGGCGCGCTGATCGGGTGGCTGGACCGGCATCTCAACCGCGCGCGCGTTGCGGCGGGGACGCGGAAGGCGCTCGGCGTTCTCGCGCTTCTCGCCCTGCTTGCCGCCGTGCTCCTCGCCAGCGGAGCCGTGCAAATCGCGCTGCGGGCTTGGCACGCGCGACTCCTTGGCCTCGCGGCGCTGATGGCGCTGTCCAGCACGCTGCTCGCGCAGCGCAGCCTCTGGGCGCATGTGCGCGCGGTTGCCGACGCTCTCGACGCGCGCGGATTGCGCGCTGGCCGCGATGCTGTGTCGCAAATCGTCGGTCGCAACCCGGAAACGCTGGACGAGGCGGGCGTGATCCGCGCCGCGATCGAAAGCCTGGCGGAGAATTTCTCCGACGGCGTGGTGGCGCCCGCCTTCTGGTGCGCGCTGTTCGGCCTGCCGGGGATCGCCGCCTACAAGGCGATCAACACCGCCGACAGCATGATCGGGCACCGCACCCCCCGGCACGAGGCCTTCGGCTGGGCGTCGGCACGGCTCGACGACGCGGTGAACCTGCCGGCCTCGCGCCTCGCCGCGCTCTGGCTGATCGTTGCTGCCTGCCTGCATCCTGGCGCGCGTGGCGGGGCGGCGCTGCGCGCCACGTGGCGCGATGCCCCCCAGCACCGCTCGCCCAACGCGGGCTGGCCGGAAGCGGCGATGGCGGGCGCGCTCGGGCTGCGGCTGGCGGGTCCGCGCACCTATGGCGCGACGCGCGTCGAGGATGCGTGGATGGGCAGCGGGCGCGCGGAGACGACGGTCGCGGATCTGCGCCGCGCTTTGTCGCTCTATCGCCTCGCCTGCGCTCTCCAGGTCGGCGTGGTCCTGATCCTCGCCGTCATCGCGCGATCCTGAGCAGGCGTTCGACATCGATATGGGTTTCGAGGTGGCGGGCCAGCCTGTCCAACGCCGCCTCGACACCCGCCTCGTACGAAGGCGCGGCGGACGCCGCGCCCTGCGCGGCCAGCCAACCCGCCCGGAACGCATCGGACGCGAACAGGCCATGGACATAGGTTCCGCTGATGCGCCCGTCCCTCGACATCGCGCCGTCGCAACGCCCGTCGTCGAACCGCATCAGCGGCCGGTGGGTCGCCGGGCCGGTGGTGCGGCCGCAATGCATTTCGTAACCATCGAATCGCGCGCCGCACCGAGCGAACGTGCCGCCCACCCGGGCGAGGCGCTTGGTCGGGGTCAACACCGTCTCCACGTCGAGCAGGCCAAGCCCGGCGACCGAAGCGGGCGGCCCCTCGATCCCCTCGGGATCGGCGATCCGGCGCCCCAGCATCTGATAGCCGCCGCACAGCCCGAGCACGCGACCGCCCGCGCGCGAATGCGCGGCCAGGTCGATGTCCCAGCCTTCGGCGCGCAGCGCCGCCAAGTCGGCGATGGTGGCCTTGGAGCCGGGGAGGATCACCAGATCCGCCGTCCGGGGCAGCGGCCTGCCTCGCGGCACGAACACGACCTCGACATGCGGCTCGGCGCGCAGCGGGTCGAGGTCGTCGAAATTGGCGATGCAGGGCAGCAACGGCACAGCTATGCGCAGCGCAGCGCCCGGCTTGCGCGCGGGGGCGCGCTCCGCAATCTCCGCCGAATCCTCCGCCGGCAGGTCGCGCGCCGCGTCCAGGTGCGGCACCAAGCCCAGCGCCGGCCAGCCGGTCCGCTCGCTGATGAACCGCATCCCGTCCGCGAACAGCGTGGGATCGCCGCGCATCCGGTTGACGATGAAACCGCGGATCAGCGCGGCGTCGGCGGGATCGATCACCGCGCGCGTCCCGACCAGGCTCGCGATCACCCCGCCCCGGTCGATGTCGCCGATCAGCACGACCGGGGCCTCGGCGGCGCGCGCGAAGCCCATGTTGGCGATGTCGTTCGCCCGCAGATTGACCTCCGACGCGCTGCCCGCGCCTTCCACCAGCACGATGTCCGCCTCGGCGCGCAGGCGCGCGAGGCTGTCGAGCACGCTCGGCAACAATGACTTCTTCAATTCCTGGTACTCGCGCGCGCGGAACGCGCCCGCGACGCGCCCCTGTACCACGAGCTGCGCGCCGGTCTGGCCCTGCGGCTTCAGCAGGACCGGGTTCATGTGGACGCTGGGCGCGGCGCCGCACGCCCGCGCTTGCAGGGCCTGCGCGCGCCCGATCTCCCCGCCATCCCCGGTCACGGCGGCGTTGTTGGACATGTTCTGCGGCTTGAACGGACGAACCGTCAGCCCGCGCCGGACCAGGGCGCGCGCCAGTCCGGCGGCCAGCACGGACTTGCCGACGCTGGAGCCGGTGCCCTGGAACATCAGCAGGCGCGCGGGGGACATCAGAACTCGATGCCCGGCTGCGCCTTCACCCCCGCCGCGAACGGGTGCTTCACCAGCGTCATCTCCGTCACCAGGTCGGCGGCCTCGATCAGCGCCGGCTTTGCGTTCCGTCCGGTGATGACAACGTGCAGATCCGGCCGACGGTTGCGCAATGTGTCCAGCACCGCGTCGAGCGGAAGGTAGTCGTAGCGCAGCGCGATGTTCAACTCGTCGAGCACCAGAAGCGCCAGATCCGGCTGTTGCATCAGCTCGGTCGCGCGCCGC